>NZ_JAELTL010000032.1:0-64101 GCF_016428815.1 Serratia sp. ASV30
GTATCGTAAAAGAATGGCTTATGGAGCTTTGTGATAACCATCTGAAATGGGTGTCATTATTTTTGGATAACAATAAAAGCAGCATTACCGGCCATGAGATTGAACAGCCTGTGTTATTACTTTGGCCTTTCGAGTATCAGGCAGTAAAAAACTTCCGGACACGTCATGGGTTAACCACACCAGAAATTGATCACCCGTTGTTGAAAACCCCGATGGCTATTGATCATCGCCCCGATTTTAACCAATGGCAGAAACCGGAGTGGTTCCAGCCTGTTATGGATAAATTAAAAGAAGCTAATCCAGCGTTGGCTTTCTTACCTGATTTATTTAAGTAATTGACTTAACGACCCTTACAACAGCTACCGGGGGTAACGAAAAATGAAAATAACGTCTGCTATGCATGACACTATTTATGACAATCGAACGCGGGATTTCGTTACCAATGGGGTAGAAAATCTCTCGGCTAACTTCTCGGCCTTGATAGCCATGCATAACATCACCGAGGAGGCTCTGGCGCAGGCAGTCACACAGAGTTATCAGTGGACTGAGGACAATGGCCGCCCAAGCCAATTGTTGGCAATACGGGTATGCTCAGCCAGGCTCTGTTTTGGTTCTTTCTTCATGCAAGATAGTCGTTTTCACACTTTAAAACAGATTGTCCTTCAAGAGTTGGATGCTCTCTACTTAGCTGATGATGATCCGATCCATAGCTATCTCATTGAGTATCAACAAGATTGGACTCGGGATTGGTTTGAGGAACAAATGTCACTGATCCTCAGCATTGTAGTACCCCAATATCAGCCAGAGACCAACCAACCTCAGTGGCATGATCCTTCTCTGGCAACCAATAAACTCTTTGTCGCAGAAGGGAGAAGCTATATGCCCGTTGATTTCGCAGAGTTCTCTGCGATGTATCAGGCTTTGCACAAGATCAGCACCCAAGCCCTGCCAGTTAACTGCGATGATCATGCCCACCTATTGCTAACCATTGCCCAATATTATGATGGGGCTTATTGTTTCAATGATCCTCTACGCCCACGTTGGCACAACTGCTTGGCGGCAAAAGAGATCTTCTTGAGGGTTTATCACCTCCAACAATGTTTCATGCAATGGTCAAATCAAATAGCGTGATGGGAAAGTGCTTACTTTTGTTGGAAACCCGGTTCATACCTATCCGTAGAAAAATCACTCAGAGAACAGGATTAACATGTCTAAACCATTGATTGTGCTGGGCGATAAAACTGATCATGGCGGAGTTGTTACTACTGCCTGTTCAGGCTTTAAAAATCAGGGCGCGATGGTCGCCTGTGAAGGGGATACAGTCGTATGCCCACAACATGGTTCTACAGTGATTGTTGGCCATGCTCAAGGATTTAGCGTTAGTGGTAAAAATGTCGCTCGTGAAGGAGACCTAACCAGTTGTGGTGCACGTTTGATAGCTAGCAGGCATGGCACAACTCATTCTGGATAACGGGTAGCATTACGCTCCCGTAGCTATCTCCCCGAGAAGGTCATAGCTGTAAAGAATAAAACGAGATTTGTAACGTGATTCATGAAACTGAGATCAACTATTACCTTTATCTGCCGGAGTCTCTGCATCAAGAGGCCGATCGCCTGATCCACTATCTGAAGCATTTCCCGTTTGAAACGCCAGAGTGCTGCCCCAAGTGCGGCCACAAGTCGTTTCGGGTAGACAACCGGGCGAGCAAACGAGACAAAACCATCAAAAACTATCGGTGTAAAAGCTGTGATGGAGGATTCAATCGCTTGTATGGAACGCCACTGGCAAGATGTCGGCAGGAGTTTATTCCTTTGTGGCCCCATATTGCTGCTTACCGCCTTTCAGGGATGACCACCGCCAAGATTAGCGAACGCCTGAATATTTCGATAGCAGGCGTTTACCATCGTGATAATGTCATCGCCGAGATAATGCGTGTGGACTATCCCGCGTTGTATGCGTGGTGGTTCCCACGTCAGCAGCGAGAGTTTGTCGAACTACCCAAAAAAGTGAGCCAGCAGTGTGAACAGTTCAAAGCCTGGCTACATGAGCTTGAGTTCAGCCAAACGGCTGATTGTTCGGAGTGTGGGCAATCTTGCTACCGTATTCATGCCCGCCCGCAGTTCTATTGCACAGGCTGTCAGCAAGGCTTCAACCTGCTAGCCAATACACCGCTGAGAAAGCACTATCATATGCCACTCTGGTCATCTTATGTCGATTGCCTGGTTCGGGGAGATACCATTTCGGATATTCAACGCCAACTGGGGGTACAGATGTTGTTACTCAATCGTTGGCGAGATAGCTTTGCGCTGACGATGAAGCAGCAAGGGTACGAAGAATTGGTGGCTTGGATAGCATGGCAGCGTAGCCGTCGCCATGTTCAAATCAATAAGCAAACGATGAATAATTTCTATACTAGGAAACGATCTGAAGATACTCGGAATTGAAAAATCATACCTTCAAGGTATCGAGGTAGTCAGCCCATTTTTGCAGCCAGACCTTACACTTATCCTCGTAGCGGTGGAGGTCATAGGTGCCCTCGATACCTTTGCGAGAATGGCCTAAAACAGCCTCTGCGACTTCGCTGGGGCATCTAAGACGAGCCAAGCCTGTACGAACTGTCGTGTGGCGTATCATGGTTAACAACTTTTTCCTTATCTTCAATAAATAATCGTTAATTATCAGCATTAACACACCAATGCATCATGACTCCTCTGATTGATGCTACTTCCTAACCAATAATCTCCTGCTGAAACGACTCGAACCAAACAGGCCAGGCAGCATTCACATTCTCCTGAAAAGCCTTGGGCTGGTAAGTCGCAAGAATCTTGGACGTTACCGCCTTAACACTGTGCCCCAATAGCAGATCAACAACCATCGGATCAATACCTGCCTCACCACTCATCAATGACGCGGCACTACGGCGAATATCATGTGTCGTGAAATCATTACCAACAATCGGGCGTAAGCGTTCTGCTGAATGTGCCATCGTTGTCTCACCAATGTAACCCCAACCAAGGCTATCGTTGGTCTTTCTTGTCCAAGACCACTCTTTTAACAACTCAATGAGTACAGCAGGGAGAGGGTAGATGCGTTCTTGCCGGGTTTTTGTTCTCGTGGCAGGCAGAGTCCAGATCCAGCTCGGACCATGTCATCTTCGTTACTTCACTCTTCCAGGCCCCCGTGACCATAAAAAAACGTATTGCTGCTTGCGATGGAGTATCACTAAGAGTGGGCCAGAGGGCGTGGTACTGTTCTTTACTAAGGCTGTTTCACTAATTTTACCGATAACGGCTGTAATGGTTTTACGTCCATGTACTTCATTTCTGAGGTGCGTAACTTGCTTGCCATGATTGACCTTACCGATCGTAACCTCAATAATGGCAAACGTCGACTCGGGGTGCCCTTAGGGGCTGAGAAATTACCCGTATTACCTGATCTGGATTATGCCAGCGTAGGGATGTCGCGGTATCTCAGCCGGTACCCGCCTTCTTGAACGCCGGTTGGGAGCATTATGTTTACTCGACCTGATGTGTTACCCGGCACCCGTGCCGCGGCCTGTTTTAACCAATTTAAACGCCAACCTCCATTGATCCACTGCCTGACCAACGAAGTGGTGCAAGAGCTGACGGCCAATGTGCTGCTGGCGCTTGGAGCTTCCCCCGCGATGGTGGTGGAGCCGGAAGAGGCCGCGCAGTTCAGCCGCGTGGCCGATGCGCTGTTGATCAATATCGGCACCCTGCATGCATCGCGAGCAGAATCAATGCTAGCCGCCATCGAGGCTGCCAATTGTGCTGAAAAACCCTGGTTACTGGATCCGGTTGCCGTTGGGGGATTGGAATATCGCGCTACCTTCGCCCGCCGTTTGCTCACCCTGCGGCCTGTGGCGATCCGTGGCAACGCGTCGGAAATCATTGCATTGAGCGGCCTGCAGACCAGCGCCCGTGGCGTAGATAGCCAGGATGACTCGCTGGTTGCATTACCCGCAGCACAGGTATTGGCGCGTAATTGCGGGGCTATTGTGGCCGTCACCGGTGAGACAGATTACATCACCGATGGCGAGCGAGACTGGGCCGTTACGGGTGGTGATGTATTAATGACGCGCGTGGTGGGGACTGGCTGTGCGCTTTCAGCGGTTGCAGCAGCATTTTGCAGTTTGCCAGGCGATCGGCTGGATAACGTTGCCACCGCTTGCCGCGTGATGGCGCTTTGTGGTGAAAGGGCCACGGCGCAGTGTTCTGGCCCTGGCAGCTTTACTGCCGCCTTCCTGGATGCCCTCTACCAACTGAGGATGGAGGATCTGCTATGAAACGGATTAACGCACTCACCATCGCTGGCACCGATCCTAGCGGCGGGGCCGGTATTCAGGCCGATCTGAAAGCCTTCTCCGCGTTGGGGGCCTATGGCACCAGCGTGATCACCGCGCTGGTGGCGCAGAATACCCGTGGCGTGCAGTCGGTATATCATATCGAACCGGCATTTGTGGCCGCCCAGTTGGATTCGGTACTCAGCGATGTGCGTATCGATAGCGCTAAAATCGGCATGTTGGCTAATGCCGATATCGTGCGGGCAGTGGCCGAGCGCCTACGCCATTACAAGCTGCCTTATGTGGTGCTGGATACGGTGATGCTGGCTAAAAGTGGTGACCCGCTGCTGGCACCGGATGCGGTGGAATCCATCCGCCGTGAGCTAATGCCATTGGTTTCCATTATCACGCCGAACTTGCCTGAGGCCGCTGCTTTGCTGGCCTGTGCTCCGGCACAAAACGAAGCGCAAATGCGTGAGCAGGGCCAGGCATTGTTGGCGATGGGCTGTCAGGCGGTGTTGATGAAGGGGGGGCATCTAAGTGAAGAGGAAAGCCCAGATTGGCTATTTGCTCCTGGCTTTGAGCAGCGCTTTAGTGCGCCGCGCATAGTGACCAGGCACACGCACGGCACCGGTTGCACCCTATCTGCGGCACTGGCTGCCCTGCGTCCGCGCCACCAGAGCTGGGCCGATACCGTGGCAGCGGCAAAAAACTACCTGCAACTGGCTTTACAGCAGGCCGATAGCCTGGAGGTGGGGCAGGGTATTGGGCCGGTGCATCATTTCCATGCCTGGTGGTGAGCCAACTTTTCCACTAGCCGATGCTAGTTGGTCAATTGCTTGATATTTTCCACCAAGCCCCCCATGATCGGGAACCAAGCCCAATGGGGCTCAGGCTGATTGATTTGTGCTAACAAAGGGAAGCAAGATGGCTGGTTATCAACCACCTTATACCATTACGCCAGCTATCCTGAATCAGGTGATTGAGGTGGGGGAGCTATTGGGGCATTGGGCTGCGCAGGCTGGGCAATCTTCACCTTTGTTACGCAAAGAGAACCGTATCCGCACCATCCAGGCGTCATTGGCCATTGAGCATAATAGCCTGTCTACTGAGCAGGTGACTGCAATTATGGACGGTAAGCGGGTGTTGGCACCGGCAAAAGATATTCAGGAAGTCCGTAACGCCATTCTTACCTATGAAAAATTGCCAAGCTGGCAAAGCCATCGTCTTGAGGATTTGTTGGTGGCACATGGCTTTTTAATGGGAGGGCTGGTCGATGCTCCGGGGCAGCTACGCAGCGGTAATGTTGGGGTATATAGGGATAAACAACTTATCCCTATGGCACCACCTGCCAACCAACTATCGCGTTTGGTTGGCGATCTGCTGGCGTGGTTAAAGCACACCGATATTCATCCACTGATCGCCAGCTCTATCTTTCACTATGAATTCGAATTTATTCATCCGTTTGCCGATGGCAATGGGCGAATGGGGCGTTTATGGCAAACGTTGATCCTCAGTGAATGGCGTTCAGAGCTAGCATGGCTACCGGTTGAAACCCTGATCCATAATCAGCAGCAGGACTATTACCGAGTCCTGGGAGTCTGTGATCGGGCTAGCGATTGCACCGCATTTATTGATTTCATGCTGGAGAAACTGGTGGCGGCATTAGCTGAAGGTATTGGCGGGCAGAAGGGGAAACCTGCCACAATGTCGGAAGAAATGTCGGAAGAAATGTCGGAAGAAATGTCGGAAGAAATGTCGGAAGAAATGTCGGAAGAAAATTTACCACCGCTTAGCCGAACGACTGAACGTGTCTTGGCCATTATTGCTGCCAACCCGTCCGTCACCATTGCCCAATTGGCGGAAACATTGGCGATGAGCAGCCGTACCATTGAGCGAAGCCTCAAGGTGCTCCAAGAAGGAAAGCGGTTAATCAGGGTTGGGGCAACAAAAAAAGGGTATTGGCAGGTAGTCTGATGACAAACGCTGAGCCAACTTTCCCGTGTAATTGTGGTCTGAGCTACTTGGAGCTACGCTTTTGATTTACCGAGGGAGAAGACCATGATAGGAAAAAAGAGGTTGCTGGGAGCCATGGTTGCGGCCCTGCTTGGATTTAGCACCGGCAGTTTTGCCGAACAGATTATCACTGCTTCAGATCTGATCCAGCAGCCGGGCTACCAAACCAGTTGGAAAAATATGGTGAAGGGCCAGGCACAGTTACCGGGTTGGGCGCGCAAAGGGATCGGCACTTCCACACCAGCCGAAACCGTCACCTGGCAAGGGAAAAGCTACCAGATCGGTAACATCTGCAAGCCGCATGACTGCGCCAATAACTTTATGATTGTGGCTTTCAAAGCAGACAAATCCCAGGCTTGGGGCGTGCGGGTTGAAGTGCCCAATAAGCCGCAGGCTATCGACCATCCGAAGAAATACGCCAAATATCAATGGTTGGGTAAACCGGATGATCAGATGAAAGCGTTGCTGAAGAAACAGTTTGAGGGTAATCCAGACTGGAAGTAACGCTGCTGAGGGGCAAAGCTATGCGCCAAGGCCGTTAAGCGGGCGTAGCATGCTACGCCCCTGCTTGAGAGGTTTGCTACTATCAGCCGATCCCGGCCTGATGCAGGTCGTGCAGATTGATTGCCCCTACCAGTACACCATCGATATCTACCACCGGAGCGGCGCTGATGTGCTGTTCGTGCAGCGCTTCCAGGGCTTCCCCGGCACGCCACTGTTCTGGCAAGCGGTAGCCGGGGCGAGTGATCGCCGGGCTGAGGCCATCATTGAGGCTATTGCCCTTCACCAACCAGCGGCGCAGGTCGCCGTCGGTAAACACGCCCACCACTTTTTGCTGTGCATCACATACGGCTACCAAGCCTAGTCCGGTACGGCTCAACTCCAGCATGGCTTCCATCACGTTGGCGCTTTCTTGCACCATCGGCAGGCGATCGCCAGTACGCATCAAATGATGGACGCGATTTAGCAGGCGAGCACCCAGGCTGCCACCTGGATGGGAGCGGGCAAAGTCCTCGGCATTAAAACCACGCTGGCGCATCAGGGCCATCGCTAATGCATCCCCCATCATCAGCGTCGTCACTCCGCTGGAGGTTGGTGCCAGGCCCATCGGGCAGGCTTCACGTTCAACGCTGATGTCCAACGTACAGGCAGCACCCAGCGCCAGTGGCGACTCTTTGCCACCGGTCATGGCAATGACTGGGATCTTGCTCTCTGCCAGCAGCGGCAGGATCAGATCCAGCTCTTTGGCGCGGCCTGAATAGGAGATGAAGATCACCACATCCTCGGCGCCGATCATCCCCAAATCGCCATGCAAGGCTTCCGCCGGATGGACGAAAAACGACGGGGTGCCGGTGCTGGCCAATGAAGCGGCAATCTTCTTGCCGATATGGCCGGATTTACCAATCCCGGAAATCACCGCCTTGCCACGGCAGTTGAGCAGCAGTTCACAGGCTTGGACAAAGTTGTCATCCAAGCGTGTCAGCAGGCGCTGCGCTTCGGTCAGCTCAATTTCCAGTGTTTCACGGGCAAAGTTGAGCAGGGCAGTGGCGTTACTCATCAAGGGGGTCTCCTACCAGAATGATATTGATACCTTTGGCCTGTAGCGCAGCCAGGTAATCCGGGTTGATGCCGTTATCGGTGATCAGAGTATCCACGACGCTCAGATCGCACACCACGTTAGGGCTTTTGCGGCCAAACTTCGAGGAATCGACCAGCAATACAATGCGGCTGGCGGCTTCACACATCGCCTTGCTGACATTATGCACCTCATTAAAGGTGGTGACACCCGCATTGAGGTCGACACCGTCGGCCCCAATAAACAGCTTGTCGAAGCTGAACTGCTGAAATGCCGATTCCGCCAGGCTGCCATGAAAGGAGGCGGATTTTTTCCGGTAGGTGCCACCGGGCATCAGGATGGTTTGATCGTTATCCAGTTCCACCAGCGCGTTAACGATAGTCAGGCTGTTGGTCATCACGGTGATGTTATTGAACTGCGCCAGATGCGGCACCATCTGCAATACCGTGCTGCCCGCGTCAAAGATCAGTGAATCGCCATCGTCGATCAGCTTGATGGCCGCATAGGCGATCTGGCGTTTCTTTTCGGTGTTGATATGGGTTTTACGATCGATGGGCTGATCGCCATCGTCACGGCTAAGCACCACGCCGCCATAGGTGCGGATCACCTCGCCTTCTTCTTCCAGCAAGGTGAGATCTTTACGGATGGTGGTGCCGGTCGTGGAAAAATGCTCTGCCAGGGCATCCACTGCCGTTTTGCCATGCCGCTGCAAGTATTCGAGGATAGCGGCTTGCCGCTGCTTTGGTTTCATAGAGATCCCTGTTCACAAGAGTTGACCATTCCTCTCGGTGATATAGTTCACTATGAAAGGTAATGTCTTTTAATGTGAAAATATCATGATTTCGGTGCGATCGCTAACGATAGTGCAGTTTGGCATGCCCGATCCTCAGGGAAGATCACATCTGGGCAGAGTTGTTGTTGGTGCATGCCATGTAACTGCGTGAGTTGTTTCGGCTGGGCGAAGATGGTCAGGCCACGCATCAGCATGCTGCCACAGACTCGTTGTTGGGCGTCAAACGCCAGCGCCAATACCACGCGGGGTTTGAACCTCCCCCCAGAGCGGCCAACGCCCACGGTGCCCAACTGGCACAGGCTCTCGAACGCGCGGTTAAAGCGTTGGAGCTGCCACCAACCCAGGGCGATTTGCATCAGCCATGCGATAACGGCGAAGGTAACTAGTGCGCTGGTCATACGGTTGTTCTCCTGTGTGAAAATGAAAGGGAGTCCGGTGATCGTCCCCTCACCCTAACCCTCTCCCACAGGGAGAGGGGACTGTACGTGCCACAAGTTTGCTCCTGCACCAGACCGCGGCTCCGGACTGGCTCCCTCTCCCTAAAACAGGTGTCCATGAGGAGCATGGTCTATGCATTGGGAGAGGGTGGGGGTGAGGGGCTGTTAGGTACATATTCTAGTTAGCCCTTATTCCCAACCCGTAAATCAGAACATCACCTGGCCACCGGTAATGTTGATCGACTGGCCGGTACAGTAAGAGGCTTTGTCGCTGGCATAAAATAGCAGCGTGTTCAGCACGTCCTGATAGTCACAGCCGCGTTTCAGCGGAACCTTATCGGTGTAATACTTCTCGACCTCTTCAGGCTTGATCCCCAGCTTCTGCGCATATTGCGGCAATAGCGACTGGAACATCGGCGACTTCAACAGGTTACCGAGCATCAGGGAGTGCACGGTGATCCCGTAATCGGCCAGATCGAGCGCCAGCGACTGCGTCAATCCAACGCCACCGAACTTGGCGGCGCTGTAGCCGGAATTATGCTTACTGCCGACCTTGCCGGATTTAGAGTTGATTTGAATGATGCGTCCGGTGATACCGTCGCGGATCATCAGGCGAGAGAACTCGCGGGCACAAAGGAAATAACCCACCAGGTTCACCTGCAAGGAGCGATCAAAGTCCCCCAGTGGGAAATCGGTGATCGGCGCGGCTTTGGCAATCCCGGCGCTATACACCAACAGGTTTGTCTGACCGAAAGCCCGGTCAACCGCGCTAGCCAGCGCGATAACGCTGGCCTCATCGGTGGCATCGGCCTGGAAACCGATGGCGCGATCGGCCCCGAACTCCTGATTGATTTGCTGTGCCACCAGATTGGCGTTGTCGGCATTCAAATCGGCGACCGCAACGCGATAACCCGCTTCAGCCAGGCCATGGCACAGGAAAGCACCCAACGTTTGGCCACCGCCAATCACTACAGCTACTTCAGACATGATCTACTCCTTATGCGATAAATTTCAGTGTGCTGCCTAACGGGATATCAGCGGGCGTGCTGCCTGTTACGTGGATCGTGCCAGGGAATTCAGCCTGAGTTTCTCCATCAAAACGTACGGTGATATGGCCCAATTCGCGCAGGTTCTGGGTGGCAACCTCTCCGACAGCGGTGATGGGGTAGCGCCGGTCGCCAAGTTCCATTACGCCCCCGGTTTGTAATTCACCGGCGGTCTCGCCGTGCTGGTGGATGAAGCAGTACTCTTCAATATCTGCCGGTGCGCCTTCGCGGAAGGTGATCAGCATGTTGTCCAACAGTGCGTCACGGGCGCAGCCGCCAATCTGGGTGATCGTGGTCTGGAAAATGGTGCTCATGGTTTTCCTCCGGGCAATTTATTGGTAGATAAAGGCCGATGCGGCCCAGGCGATCAGTACCGTAGGTGCGCCAGTGAGGAAGCGCCCAACCAATACCGAAGGGACGCCGACACGCACCGTATCCTGCTTGGCCTCTGCCAGGGACAGACCTACCGGGATAAAGTCACAGGCGGCCTGGGCGTTAATGGCGAACAACGCCGGGAGAGCCAGCTGAGGGGGGATATGGCCAAGACCAATCTGTACGCCCACCAACACGCCGATGACCTGAGCGATGACGGCGCCAGGGCCGAGGAACGGTGAAAGCAGGGGGAAGGAACAGATCAGCGCCAATGTCACCAAGCCGATTGGGCTGTTGGCCAGCGGCGTCAGGCCGTGGGCGATAAAGTCACCCAGACCAGAGGCCATGATGATGCCGATCAGCGCCGAGACGAAGGCCATAAACGGCAAAATGGTTTTTAACACGGTGTCGATGGTGTCACGTCCGGCCTGGAAAAACACCGCTACAACTGACCCCATACCCATCCCGACTTTTGCCAACAGGCCATCGCTCTGTTCGGTGATTTTTTTGCTGGTATCGTAGTCACGTACCTTTGGTTGTGGCTGTTTTTCAGTGGGCAGAGGAGTTTCAGACCCTTGTGCAACCTCAATCAGGCTGATGTTGTTTTCCCGCACGCCGGAAACGTAAATATCCTCCAGAATAAACTGCGCCAGCGGGCCAGAACGGCCAGTTGAATGAATATTGATGGTTGGGATGCGGCGTTTAGGGTAGATGCCACAACGCAACGTCCCCCCACAGTCAATAATCGCCAGGCCAATCTCTTCCGCCGGTGGTTCGCCTTCTTTGAAACCGTCGACCGCAGGCCAGCCGGTTAAATCGCTGAGCTTATCGACGATCGCCGGACGGGTACCAGCGGTGATATAGACGATTTTCTTACCGGGTTCGATAGGTAACTGTAGTGGGCCACCCCAACCGCCAGCACCTTTCTCAATACGGATATAAGCACTCATGCTGCGCTCCACAAATTAAAGTTGAACCTGGCGATCCAGTTGGATGCCCATCTTGCGTTCAAACACGCTGGTGGTGAGATCGGTGATCCAACCGCGGAAGAAGTTGGTGAACAGCCCAACCAGGAAATAACTCACTGCCAGAGGGGCCAACGGCAAACCAAGCGTGGTCAAACCGCTGGCAATTCCGAGGTAAACGAACAGTTCGCCAGGGTTGATATGGGGGAACAGGCCGTTCATGGAGTGGCAACTGTAGGAGGCTGCGGCGTAATAACTGGGTTTATATTTCTCTGGCATAAAACGTCCGAGACTCAACGTCATCGGATTACAAAACACAAAGGTGCCGATCAGGGGGAGCAGTAGGTAGCGTGAAACCGGGTTACCGGCACAGCGCTGTGCCAAACGTTCGATACGTTCCTGGCCAACAAAGTTGATCAACGCGTTCATGATAACTAACAGGCTGATCAACAACGGTAAAATGCCGGTCACCATACCGACAAACACTTCTCCGCCTTTTTGGAACAGGCCGATAAACCATTCGGCTCCGTGGGTTATTAGCTCAATCATTTTTTTCTCCTGTGATGGATGCTATGGCCTGGAGCGAAGTGCGGCTCTGTCGCCATGGGTCATACAGTAACCACTTTGCTGCGGTTTTTGTTTTAAATGGATCACACTTTGAAAGATAAATATTTTATTGTGAAAGTTAAAGATGAAAGAAAAGTAATTAATGATGAAAGGAGAGAGGGGCGAGGGCATGAAAAAGGCCCAGCAGAGCTGAGCCTTGAAGACTAATAATTTGATAAATAACGATTAAGCGATGGTAACGCTGTTGTCGAGATAGGTGTCCTGCACGGCATTGATCAGGGCGATGCCATCCTTCATCGATTTCTTGAACGCTTTACGCCCCAGGATCAGGCCCATCCCGCCAGCCCGCTTGTTGATCACGGCGGTACGCACTGACTCTTGCAGATCGTTTTCCCCTGCCGCGCCGCCAGAGTTGATTAAACCAGCACGGCCCATGTAGCAGTTTGCCAACTGGTAGCGCACCAGATCGATTGGGTGATCGGTGGTCAGCTTGTCATAGACGCGATCGTCGGTATAACCGAATTTCACCGCACGGTAGCCGCCGTTGTTCTCGGCCATTTTCTGTTTAACGATATCGGCACCGATGGTGGCCGCAATGTGGTTGGCTTGGCCGGTCAGATCGGCGCTGGAATGATAATCGACGCCATCCTTGTTGAACGCAGGGTTACGTAGATAGGCCCACAATACGGTCACCATGCCCAGTTCGTGAGCGCGCTCAAAGGCGATCGAGATCTCTTCAATCTGGCGGCGTGATTGCTCGGAACCGAAGTAAATGGTTGCACCAACCGCCACCGCACCCATGTTGAACGCCTGCTCAACGCTGGCATACAGGGTCTGGTCGTATTGCGTTGGATAGCTCAGGGTTTCGTTGTGGTTCAGTTTGACCAGGAACGGGATCTTGTGGGCATAGCGGCGGGAGACTGAAGCCAGCACGCCGTAAGTGGATGCCACGCAGTTACACCCGGCTTCGATCGCCAGTTCAACGATATTTTTCGGATCAAAATAGAGCGGGTTGGCGGCAAACGAGGCCCCGGCAGAGTGCTCCACCCCCTGATCGACCGGCAGGATAGACAGGTAACCGGTGCCCGCCAGGCGGCCATGGTTGAGCAAGGTTTGCATTGAGCGCAGCACGCTGTTTGGGCGGTTGTTGTCGATCATCACCCGATCAACAAAGTCGCCACCGGGCAGGTACAGATTTTCCGCAGGGATGGTGGTGCAGCGGTGTTGCAGAAGGTCTTCCGCTTCCTTACCTAACAATTGTGCAATATCCGTCATGATTCACTCCCGTTAAAGCTTCCTATACACCGGTAACTCTGGGTATTTGGCCACCGGCGTAGTCAAAAGCGGTGATTGAAGCTATGCAAAAGATACTAATCAAAACCTGATGATGCGAAGAGACAATAGATGCGATTGAGAAGAAATGCTATTTAGAAGGCAAAATTTGCGAGTGAGCGCTTGTTGATGGTGTCCCCTTTCCTGATCGGAGAGGGGAATTGCTTTTATTCGGCTTCAAACCAGTCGGTGTTTTGCAGGGCAATCGGGGTGATCGAGTAGATCATCTCTTGTAAATGCTCGTGAATAGCCCGCTCCGCCGCATCTGGATCCTGGGCTTTCAGTGCCTCAAAAATGCGGTAATGCTGGTGGATCAGATTCTCCGGCGGTGACACTTCGCTCAGGCTGAGGAAGCGCACCCGATCCATCGTCGCTTTGATGGTCTCGATGGTTTCCCACGCCAGGGCACAGTTGGCCATTTGCGTCAGCAGATGGTGGAATTCGTCGTCCAGCGCCAAAAACTCACGGATCTGATTATTCTGTGCCGCCAGCTCCTGGCGATGCAGGTTATGCTCCAGCGTCATCAACTGCTCGGGGGTGATGGTGGTGGCAACTCGCCGCACGATGGCACATTCTACCGCCTGACGGATAAAGCGCCCGTCGGCCACTCGTTTGGCGGAAATTTTCATCACGAAGGTACCGCGTTGCGGCAAGATCTGCACCAGCCCCGCTTCAGCCAGTTTGATAAAGGCTTCGCGCACCGGTTGGCGTGAAACGCTGAAACGGGTGGAGATCTCTTTCTCGGAAAGCAACGTGCCCGGAGGGATGGTGCAATCGACGATATCTTTGCGCAGGAAACGATAGATCTGCTGATTGACCGGGACATTATTCGTGAGGACGTACGATTCTGACATGGCGACAATCAATATATGAGAGTAGTAGTGAATGCCACCATACTAGCAGATTAACCCGTGAGAGAGGGCGGATAAATCCACCCGCATTCTATGCTTTGCTATTAACGCGCCAGCACTCTTGCCACCGTTGCTTTCGCTCCCCGCGCCAACAGCGCCAGATAAGCATTGGTCACGGCGTTGACGAAGCGTTGGTTATCCGGCAGGTCGCGTCCGAATACCGAGGTCATTTGCAGTAACGCCATCACGCGAGGCTCACCTTCAGCACTGTTGGCGACGCGTCGGGCAATTTCCTCACGCAATGGATCGCTGATGTCGATCGGTTGACCCTGTTCGTCCTTACCGCCGACGTAACGCATCCAACCCGCTACGCCCAGCGCCAGACAGTCAAAATCACTACCGTTGGCCAGATGCCAGCGCACCGAATCCAGCATGCGCTGCGGCAGCTTTTGCGTACCGTCCATGGCGATTTGCCAGGTGCGGTGCTTCAACGCCGTGTTGCGATAGCGTGCCAGCAGGGAATCGGCGTATTTCTCCAGATCGGTGCCCGGGGTGTTCAGCGTGGGAGCCTGCTCAGCCAGCATCAGATGGCGGGCGGCATTGACGTAATGCGCATCCTGCATACAGTCGCTGATATGCCGGTAACCGGCTAAATAACCCAGATAGGCCAGGAACGAGTGGCTGCCGTTCAGCATACGCAGCTTCATCTCTTCGAACGGCAAGACATCGCTGACCAGTTCGGCACCGGCTTGTTCCCATGCCGGGCGGCCCGCGACAAAATTGTCCTCAATCACCCATTGGCGGAACGGCTCGCAGGCTACGGCTGCCGGGTCCTGCACGCCGGTTTGCTGTGCGACCTGGGCCAGGGTGTCTGGCGTCACGGCTGGCACGATGCGATCGACCATGGTGGAAGGGAAGGTGACGTAGGTTTCGATCCACGTTGCCAACGCCGGATCGAGCGCTTTGGCATAGGCGGTGATCACGTTACGGGTGACATGGCCGTTTTCCGGCATATTGTCGCAAGACATTACGCTGAATGCAGATTGCCCGGCCGCTTTACGCTGAGCTAAGGCTGCGACGATGACCCCAACGGCGCTCTGCGGATGATGCGGATTAGCCAGATCCCGCATAATCAACGGATGATCCAGCTGCAACTGGCCGGTGGCGGGGGAATGACAGTAGCCTTTTTCGGTGATGGTCATGGACACAATCGCCACTTCGGGCTGGGCCAGGGCCTGGAATACGGCGTCCAGCCCGTCAACTTGCGCATGTAGCGCCTGTTTTACTACGCCCACCACTCTGCATTGCCAGGCATCGGCTGACATCTCTGCCACGCTGTAGAGCATATCTTGCTGTTTGAGATCGGCGATTTGCTGTTCGCCACCGATCAGGTTGATTTCGCAATATCCCCAGTCGCTGCCGTGCTCCTGTGCCAGGATATCGGCGTATAGCGCCTGGTGGGCGCGATGAAAGGCACCAAAGCCCAGATGAACCAGGCGCGGAACCAGTTTGCTACGATCGTACTGCGGAACAATGGCGTTGGCGGCTAACAGCTTGGTATCCATGTTAACACTCACTGTGTAATGGTCTGATTGCCGCAGAACCTTCTCTGCGGCAGAAAATTGAAGGGGATTAATGACTGCTGACGCGTTGGGCAATCGGCAGCGCAGGGCTTTCTGCGGCATCTTCCGCCAGGCTCAGGTCGCGATCTCTGACTTCTGGCATCAATATCGCGGCCAGCAAGCCGATAACGGAGTAAACGATCATCATAACGGCGATTGGCCACCAGGAATCGGTCATATTGCAGAAGATACCGGCCAATACCGGGCCGAAGCCGACCGCCACCAAACCACCGGCCTCTTTGGAGATTGCCATGCGGGTAAAACGGTTACGTGAACCAAACATTTCCGCCATGGTGATGTTTTCCAGCGCAAACAGGCCCAGCACCGCGACGTTATGGATAATAATGATCGAGGCCATAATCACGTTCACCTCATTGGTCTTATCCACAATCATCGAAATCATTGGGTAAGCCAGAATGATGGCGGAGATATTGACCAGGATATAAGGCACCCGGCGGCCGATCTTGTCGGAGAGCCAGCCAAGGAACGGGATGGTAATAAAGCCAATGGCGGAGCTGATCATCAAGGCGTCGGTAGGGATAGCCTTCTCAAACAGCAGAGTTTGCACCAGATAACCGGCCAGGAAGGTCTGGATCAGACCGGAGTTGCCTGCCTGGCCAAAACGCAGCCCGGTAGCCAGCCAGAAGGATTTGCTGCTGAACATCGCCGACAGCGAATGGGTATTGTCAGCCACGGCGTGAGCCGGTGTTGCGGTGGTGCTGTCGTCGTTAACCTTTTCAAACACCGGGCTTTCTTTCAGGTTCATACGCAGCCAGATGGCGAACAGCATGACGACCACGCTGGCCAGGAAAGGTACGCGCCAACCCCAGGCCAGCAGCTCTTCTTTAGACAGGAAGAAGAACATGACGGCCCAGATTGCAGTTGCCGACAGCGTGCCACAGTTGGTGCCCATGGCAACCAGGGAAGAGATAATCCCGCGTTTACCCTTAGGCGCATATTCCGCCAGCATGGTTCCGGCTCCGGATATTTCCGCACCGGCACCCAGCCCTTGAATAATACGCAGTAACACCAGTAATAGAGGGGCGAAAATACCGATTTGCGCATAGGTTGGCAGCACGCCGATTAAGGTGGTGCAGATCCCCATCATGGTAATGGTAATAAACAGCACCCTTTTACGGCCGATGGTATCCCCCATGCGTCCAAAGAAGAAGGCACCCGCGATACGGGCGATATAACCCGCGCCGTAGGTTCCCATCGCCAAGATTAACGCCATGGCGGCAGACTGTTCCGGGAAAAATATTTCATGGAAGACTAATGCTGCACCTAGCGAATAAAGCTGAAAATCCATAAATTCCAGTGCGGTACCAAGCCAGCCGGAAACGGCTGCCTTGATCAGATCCGAGGTACTTCTTTCCGGCTGAGTGTTGTCAATTTTTGCGTTCATCATTGTTCTGTTCTCTGCAAATTGTTGTTGTAAGGACGGCAAAGATTAGGGTCAGAAGCCCCTGTTTCTCTCCAGCTACAGCAGGCCGTAGCTGGAAAGTGGTCAGGTCAGAATTTCAGTAAAACCTTACAGCACTGCTTTTGGTCTTTTTCGAAGATCTCCATCGCTTCAAGCACTTGCGTAAACGTAAACTGATGGGTGATCAACTTCTCTGGTTGGATCTGGCGTTGCGTCATCCAGGCAATCACCTGCGGGAAGCGGTTGCTGTTGAGGCGGGAGCTGTAAATCGAGATCTCTTTGCTGGTAATGGCTTGCTGGCTGATCACGCAGGGCTCGGCAGAGAAGCCCATAATGCCAATGCGTGCGGCGGGAGAAGCCAAGCCGATCGCCTCCGGCAGAATGGCCGGGTGGCAGGCAGCATCGATGATCAGCGTTGGCCGGATGCCGAGTTTTTGTAACTCGTTGGCCAAATCAAGCTGGCTGTTGTTGATTACCACATCCGCGCCGTTGGCGGTGGCCATAGCCAGGCGCTCATCGATACGGTCAGCCACCACAATCTGTTTAACGCCGTAAACGCCGCGCAGTGCCTGAATAGAGGTGAGGCCCATCGGCCCGGCACCATACACCAATGCCACATCTAACGGGCCAGGTTGCAGTTGGCTACAGATGTTGGCAGCAATGGTGAAGGGTTCGACCATCGTGGCTTCGTTGTCTGGAATGCTGTCCGGCACCCGATGGGCATTTTTGGCCGGTAGCGTCACATATTCGCTGAATCCGCCGTCACGGTGCACGCCAATAACCTGCAGTTCGGTGCAGACGTTCGGCCTGCCCACCGAGCAGGGATAGCAATGGCCGCAGCTGACGACCGGATCGCCCACCACGCGTTCGCCGATGCGTGACGGGGCGACACCTTCGCCAATAGCGTCGATATGGCCAAAGAATTCATGGCCGATCACGCGCGGGTATTTGGCAAACGGGTTATGGCCACGGTAGATATGCACGTCGGAACCGCAGATCCCGGCGCTAGCCACACGGATCCGGACTTCACCCTGCTGCGGTGAGGGCAACGGGCGTTCTTCAATCACCAATTGCCCTGGCTGTTGAACAGTAATGCTTTTCATAGAAACTCCTCGGTTTACCAGTTCCACAGGGTGCCGTCTTCCAGGCGCGCTACCGGTAGGTAGGCCGGATCGTAGGGATATTTGGCAGCCAGTTTTTCGTCAAACTCGATGCCCAACCCTGGTTTTTCGCCTGGATGCATATAGCCGTTGTCAAACGTCCAGTTATGTGGGAACACTTCCAGCATCTGTTCGGAGTAGCCCATATATTCCTGCACGCCGAAGTTCGGCACCCACAAGTCAAAGTGCAACGCCGCCGCCATGCAGATTGGCGAAAGATCGGAAGGGCCGTGTGAGCCGGTACGCACCTGATACAGCGAAGCGAAATCGGCGATACGGCGCATGCCGGTGATGCCCCCGGCGTGGGTGATGGTGGTGCGAATGTAATCGATCAGTTGCTCTTCAATCAGCTGTTTGCAGTCCCAGATGCTGTTGAACACCTCACCGACCGCAATCGGGGTCACGGTATGCTGGCGGATCAGGCGGAAGCACTCCTGGTTTTCGGCCGGGGTAGGATCTTCCATCCAGAACAGGCGATATTGCTCAACGCTTTTGCCAAAGCGGGCCGCTTCGATCGGCGTCAGGCGGTGATGCATGTCATGCAGCAGATGTTCGTCAAAACCGAATTTGTCACGCACGGCTTCAAACAGTTTAGGGGTGAAATCGAGGTATTTCTCGGTTGACCACAGCTGCTCTTCCGGCCAGTTACCTTTGGTCGCAGGCTCATACGCCAGGCCTTTGCCCTTGGCCATGCCGTAGGTGGTTTTCATCCCTGGTACGCCACATTGAGCGCGGATCGCCTTGAAGCCCAGTTCCTTGTGCTTGGCATAATCGTCCAGCACTTCGTCAATCGAGTGGCCGGTGGTGTGGCAATACACCATGACGCCGGTACGTGAAGCGCCACCCAGCAACTGGTACAACGGCATATTGGCCGCTTTGGCCTTGATATCCCACAATGCCGTATCCACCGCAGAGATTGCCGACATAGTCACCGGGCCACGGCGCCAGTAAGCACCTTTGTAGAAGTACTGCCAGATATCTTCGATCTGGTGAGCATCGCGGCCAATCAGCTGCGGGCAGACGTGGTCTTCCAGATAAGACGCGACCGGCAGTTCGCGGCCATTCAGGGTTGCATCGCCGATCCCGGTTAGCCCGCAGTCGGTAGTGATCTTCAGGGTGACGAAATTTCTTCCAGGGCAGGTGACAAACACCTCGGCTTTAACAATTTTCATGACTTCCACATCCTGTTGTTGCTGATAACGTATGGGCGGAAATTAACCTTGAACTAACTACCATACAAGTATGATTTATGAGAATTGCCGCTGGAGATCACATTTATTGGTGGATCGCAGACATGGGGGGGGGTTATCTTGAGGTAAAAAGAGGGATGTTGGTTCGCTGGCGTGTTCAGAAGCGGGAGTTAATTTGTTGCACCAGCCCTTCACCCCAACCCTCTCCAACAGTGAGAGGGAGCTGTTTCGATGATGTGGTGGGGACGAGATGGGGTTGCCGCAGATTAAATCACTCTGTTGGAGAGGGCGTTTAGACGATGTAGTGGTTGAGCGCAGGATCTAATTTGTAGCACGTATTGTCCCCTCTCCTTGGGGAGAGGGGTAGGGTGAGGGGGTTACGTCGGGCTAACGCCTGCTCGATCTGAGCGCGTGGCTTATTTGCTTATCCCAGCAGGTCGCAATTTGGTGGCAAGCGGCACTCAATAGCATTTGGCAGCACCTCAATGCGGAAATTGCGGCCCTTCAGCGGTTCGCCATCAAGGTTAAAGGTGATTTCATGTGGCGCGGTGATTTCCAGCCATGGCAATGAGGCATCAACTACGTTGCTGTTTTCCTCACCGCTAAACAAGATATTGACCAGCGTAGGCAGCAACTCTTCGGCGGTGAGCAGGCGTACCTGCAATAAACCGTCGTTGATCAGCGCGCCAGGGCAAAGCTTTTGCCCACCCCCGGCTTGCCTGCCGTTACCGATACCGATCACCAGCGCTTCTCCGGCCCAATGGAAATCGGGCCCACGGATCTCGCAGCTGTCGGCTTTCAGCGCATCCAGGCGCAGCAGCCCATGGATGAAATAAGAAACGCCCCCCAGCGCAGACTTCAGTTTTTCCGGGGTTTCGGTGGTGATGCGGGTGCCAAAGCCGCCAGTCGCCATATTGATGAAATAGCGTTCGTCATTGACCTTGGCCAGATCGATCGGCACCGCTCGGCCCTTGATGGCTAACTGCAAGGCCAAATCTGGTTGTAGGGGAATAGAGCAGGCGGTAGCAAAGTCGTTGGCGGTGCCCAGCGGCAGTATGCCGAGTATTGGGCGAGATTCTGCGGGGAGTTGTGCCAATGCGGCAGCGACCTCATTGATGGTGCCGTCACCGCCACCGGCGATCACGGTTTCAACCCTCAGTTGGCTAGCCTCTTTGACGTAACGAGCAGCATCTCCCAGTTCCCAGGTGACGCGGACATGCAGGGTCTGGCCCTCATGGCGCAGCAGGTTCACCGCTGCGCGAACTTCCTCGTTGCCGGAGCTTTTACCATTGATGATAAGCAGTGCTGGTGCATATTGGTGCATTCCTGATCCTTGTGGCGAAAAACGAATCGGCTGTCAAAGGGTGGCCAGGTGGTTTTCCCTGTAGCTAGACCCCTAACCCAAGCTGTTAACGATAAACCACAAGCCAGTGGCGGGCCATAAGAATATTCAGGTAATGCGAGTTTGGCTGCGGCCGGGTATTTATATAGTCAATGCCCAATGGGGGGAATATCTTTCTCCCACGCGAGTTAAGCGTTGGTATTAACGGCCTTATTAATCGCTATAGAATAGTTTATATATTGCAGAGAAAATGATAAGCCGCCTGGCGTAATGCAAGAAATATCCTAAAAATGCCAATAAAATTTTCAGTTAATTGAAATTAAAGGGGATAAAAAAGAAAAGGCCAACCCAAGGGAGATTGGGCTGGCTAAGGAGGTGGTTCCTAGTATTGCTATGCAAATATTTCGTTATTAGTTTTAAGCAGCCTGATAATAACCAAGCCGCGTGCTAATTGATGTGATCTGATTCTAATATTTGCCAAAAATTGCCACCCAGGCGGGTGGCGATAAACATCTTAACCGTTCTGGCTATCATCCTGCGGCAAATTGCGGATCAACAACGCATAATTGAGGTCGATATCCTCGGGGATCGGCAAATAAACGATATGGCCGTTGCCCGGAGCGACATCGATCGTTTCGCCCTTCTTGTTTTGCAAACTTTCCAGGGTAAACAATATGTTACCCCCTGGCGTCATCATCTCTACGCTGTCACCGACCAGGAATTTATTTTTTACATCCACTTCCGCCCAGCCGTTACGGCGCACCCCGGTAAATTCCCCGACAAACTGTTGCAGTTCGGAAATGGAGGAGCCGTAATCATAGTTCTGATGGGCATCGTGTGTATGGCGGCGCAGGAAACCTTCGGTATAGCCACGATGAGCCAGGCCTTCCAGCGTGGTCAGCAGGCTAGGATCGAAGGGTTTACCGGCAACGGCGTCGTCAATGGCACGGCGATAAACCTGTGCGGTGCGGGCGCAGTAATAAAACGACTTGGTACGGCCTTCAATCTTCAGCGAATGTACGCCCAACTGAGTGAGGCGCTCTACGTGCTGGATGGCTCGCAGATCTTTTGAGTTCATGATGTAGGTGCCGTGCTCGTCCTCAAACGCGCTCATGTACTCGCCGGGTTTCTGCGCTTCGGAAAGCATAAAGACTTTATCGGTTGGCGCGCCAATGCCCAGCGTCGGCTCGACGTTTTGCACCGCGATAGGCTCATGCAGATGCACGATGTTGCCGGTATCGTCTTCCTTGCCTTCTTCTGCCTTGTACTGCCAGCGGCAGGCATTGGTGCAGGTGCCTTGATTGGGATCGCGTTTGTTGATGTAACCGGAAAGCAGGCAGCGGCCGGAATAGGCCATGCACAGTGCGCCATGCACGAAGATCTCCAGCTCCATTTCTGGCACCTGGCTACGGATTTCCGCCACTTCATCCAGCGACAGCTCGCGGGAAAGGATCACTCGCGTCAAGCCCATCTGCTGCCAGAACTTCACCGTTGCCCAGTTCACCGCGTTAGCCTGCACCGAGAGGTGAATGTCCATCTGCGGGAAAGCTTCGCGCACCATCATGATTAAACCGGGGTCGGACATGATCAGCGCGTCCGGGCCCATGTCGATCACCGGTTTCAGGTCACGCAGGAAGGTTTTCAGTTTGGCGTTGTGTGGCGCGATGTTAACCACCACGTAGAACCTTTTGCCTAGCGCATGGGCTTCGTTAATCCCAAGCTGCAGGTTCTCGTGGTTAAATTCGTTATTACGTACCCGTAGGCTATAACGCGGCTGGCCAGCGTAAACCGCATCGGCCCCATAGGCAAAGGCGTAACGCATGTTTTTCAGCGTTCCCGCCGGGGAGAGGAGTTCTGGTGTAAACATAGTGATTCTCGGTCTGATTTCAGGTCAGCACCGCGCCACCCAATGGCGCAGTGAAAGCGGGGGATTGTAGCGGCAGCCCGCCAAGAAATCAGCAATTAACCGGAAATTTTAAAGGGAGATTGATCTTCATCATCAGAAAAACCGCGCGGTAGCGGATACCGCGCGCAGGCCTGATGAGATTTATACGCTTAAATCACGTACATCTGTTGTAGGGCCATTCTTGATCACCGACTGAATCCCGCTTTTCGCTGCGCTATCCGAGCTGTACATCTGGCTGGTGCCAATCACCTGATGGTTTTTGGCTTTCAGCACGAAATAGGGTTTGTTGTTGCTGCTGACTTTCACTTCAAACTGCGCCTCATTAGGCGAATTGGTTTGCACGGAGGCAATTCCGTTTTCCGCCGAGGCTTTGCTGGCATACATCTCGCTGGAGAGAATGATCTCGCCATTGCTGGCCTTCAGGTTGAAGTGATACTGCCCGTTGCTCGATTTTGTCAGCTCATAATGTCCACTTGCCATGGTCCTGCTCCTGATTAGTGCCAATAAGTGAGATAAGTGTAGCTAATGTCTCAGCAAGCGTTTTTTTAACGGTGAAGTAATGCGTATCAGAGCACAGAAATGGGTGGCTTTTTGTGTTCATGGCCAGGTTGGGCTGGGGGGCGGTTGCCCTGGTTGCATTGGCGATTGCGTAACGGTTCGCATCGTTGGCACAAAACGTTCGACGGCAGATGATTTTGCTACGTTGAGAGGATAGGGTGGCTGATATCCGCATTCCTTATGTGAATGAAAAACAGGCAGCTTGGCCTTGGCATCCACTCAGAATAGGCATATGCTTTGGCCTATGCCAGCGTGAGGAGGTGCAATATGGAAAGGGTCGCCAAGCTTTTTAAAAACGGTAGAAATCAGGCGGTGAGATTGCCAGTGGAATTCGAATTCGATGTCGATCAGGTTTATATTCGCCGGGATGAACAGGGCAACGTGATCTTGTCGAAACACCCAATGAAATTGGACTCCTGGCAACCGCTGTTGACCATGCTGCAAAGTGCAGGGGTTCCTGATGACTTCCTGACTGCTGACGATCGCCAGCAAGGGCCCGCAGAGCGGGATCCGTTCAAGGAGAAATAGTCAGTCATGTATATGTTCGACACTAACACGGTAAGCCTGCTTTTTCGTCAACATCCCCGGCTGCTTGCGGCGATGGAGCGGGTACCGCCATCGTCGGTGTGCATTTCCAGCATCACCCAGGCGGAACTGCTTTATGGCGTAGCCAAGCGACAGAACAAGGCACTAAAACAGACGGTGATGATGTTCCTGGACGCCGTCACCGTTTACTCCTGGGACTCTGCGGCGGCACATTGCTATGGAGTCATGCGCGCAAGCATGGAAAAACAAGGCAGACCGCTGGGGGCGCTGGATCAGCTGATTGCCGCACATGCGGTAAGCCGTGGTGCAACCATAGTGACTAGCGATCGGGCTTTCACTATGGTCGCGGAGCTTGAGGTGGAAGACTGGACGCTGTAAGCGTCACAACCCATTGACCAGCCGGCACTGTTCGGCTTCCCAGCGGTAGCCCACCCCGTAAACCGAACGGATAAACGCCTTGTCGCCGTCGATCAGCTCCAGCTTGCGGCGCAGATTCTTGATATGGCTATCGATGGTGCGATCGGTCACCACTCGGTAATCGTCATACAGATTGTTCAGCAGTTGTTCGCGGGAAAACACGTTGCCCGGCTGGCAGGCCAGGGTTTTCAGCAGGCGGAACTCCGCCGGTGTCAGATCCAGGATATGGCCCTGATAGCTGGCCTGAAAGCGCGGCTCATCAATATGCAACAGTGAATCATCATCGCTATGTTCCTGGGGCCGATAGCAACGGCGCAAGATGGTTTTCACCCTGGCAACCACTTCGCGCGGGCTGTAAGGTTTGCAGATGTAGTCATCCGCCCCGATCTCCAGCCCCAGTAGACGGTCGATCTCCTCGATTTTGGCGGTCACCATGATGACGGGGATGTCGGTAAAGCGGCGTAGCTCACGGCAAACGGTTAAGCCATCGCAGCCTGGCAGCATCAAATCCAGCAAAATAAGCGCCGGTGGCTGCTCATGCACCGCCGGGATCACCTCGCTGCCGTTGCTCAGCCAGCGGGTGGCATAGCCAGCCGCCTGCAGATAATCGACCAACAGCTGGCCCAGCTTGGGTTCATCTTCCACAATCATGATCTGTAGTGGCTGATTTTGGTTTTCCATCAAACAACCTTATTATTCACCAGAGATGGGGAAATCTACTGTAATGCGCACGCCGCCTAAAGGCGAGTGTTGTGCACGGATCTCGCCGCCGTGTGCCTCCACAATGTTCTGACAGATGGAGAGCCCTAGCCCCGAACCGCCGCTGGCGCGGTTCCGCGAACCTTCAGTGCGATAAAAGCGTTCGAAGATGAGAGCCAGCTGCTCGTCGTTCACTCCTGGGGCGCTGTCCTGCCAGTAAATCCGCACCGTTCCCGGCAGGCGTTCGATACCAATCTCCAGCCGACCACCGGCATCGGTATAGCGTTGGCTGTTTTCCAACAGGTTGTTGAATAACTGGAGCAGTCGGTCAGGATCGCCAAACAGTGGCATCTGTTCCGGCAGGTTGGTGACGATTTCCAACTGTTTGGCATGAAAACGTTCACGGAAGGCCGCCACTGCGATCTGCACCAGATGCACGCAATCCACCGGCAATTTACGGTAGGCGAGGGCACCGAGATCGGAGAGTGATAACTGGTGCAGATCGTCCACCAATTTGGTGAGGGTTGAGACCTCCGCCTGTAGCGAACTGAGCGAAGCCGGTGTGGGTTGGCGAACGCCGTCTTGCAGCGCCTCCAACTCGCCACGCAGTACCGCCAGTGGGGTACGCAGCTCGTGGGAAACATCCGCCATTAACGCCCGCCGCATTTGCTCGTTCTTTTCCAGCGAGGTGGCAAGCTGGTTAAAGTCCTGCGCCAGTCGGCCCAGCTCATCTTGGCTGCTGACCGCTACCCGAGCGCTGAAATCACCCGCCGCCAGCCGATGGGTACCGGCGACCAGGCGTTTAACCGGTGCCAGCAGGCCGCGCGACATCAGCCAGGTCACTGCCGCCGCCAACAAGGTGGATAGCCCAACGATCATCCAACTGGTGCGCCGCTGCTGGCGATCGAAGTTGATGTCCGCATTGCGTGTCAGTTTTTCTGGCGGTGTAGCCACTACCCAACCGACGATCTGATTGTTGTAATGAATCGGGTGGCGGGTACTTTCTTTAGGGATCGGGCCGGAATGACCCACCAGCCGGTTATACTGGCTATCTACCACCCAGAATTGGGTGCGCCAGCCCTTGGGGGGGAGATTGTGGCTGCTGTCGCTGTTCTGCTCAAACGAACGCATGATCTGATACACCACCTGATCGTTGTTACGCAGAAACTCCCAGTTGCCATGGCGACGATACTGATCTTCCAACGCGTCGCCGAGCATGCTGATGCGTTGCTCATTGCTGTGCTTGATATAATCGATAAAACCCCGTTCAAAGCTGACGCGTACGCCCCAGTGCATGGTGATCAACACCAACATGCAGGTGGCGAAGATCGCCATAAACAGCTTACCGGTAATGCCAATTCTCATTGTGTCCTCGTGGAGTCGGTGCCCGGCTCTTTGGTCAACGTACGGTTGGGGGCGATGTCGGTCGGTACGCGGGCGAAAGCCAGCGCCGGTAGGGCAATAATCAGTGCCATGCAGCCATAGCTGTAGATAAAGGCGTTGTGGATAGCCGGGCTATCGGCCACCACCTGATGATGCGCGAAGCTGCCAATCAGGATCCCGGCAATGCTGACGCCCAGGCTCATGGAAAGCTGCATCACCATCGACAGCAAACTGTTACCGCTGCTGGCCAGCCGATCGGGCAGATCTTTCAGCGTCAGGGTATTCATGGCGGAAAAACGCAGGGAGTTAACCATGCCCTGGAAGAACAGCACCACCGGCAGCAGATAAACCCAGCCCAGCATCGCCACCAGCGGAAAACTCAGGGTGACCAGCGCCAACATCAACGTGGCAGTCACTAGCACATTACGATAACCGAAGCGGTTAACCACCTGTACCACGATGCGCTTCATGCCCATGCTGCCGATGATCATCGGGATCATCATCAACCCGGCGTGAAAAGGGGAAAACCCCATGCCCACCTGGAGAAATAACGGGGTCATAAAGGGCAACATACCGCTGCCGATCCGCCCCAACAGGCTGCCAGTCAGACCAACGCGGTAGGTTTCCGTCTTGAATAATCGTAGTGAAAACAGCGCCCGGCTGTTACCTCTGGCGTGCAACCAGTAGCCAGCCAACGCAGCGCAACCCATCACCACCAGCCCGGTGATGGTAGCAGAGGAAAGCCCCATGCCTTTATGCCCGTCAAGTGCCAGCGTCAGCGTAGCCATGCCGATCGCCAACATGATAAAGCCGCTGATATCGAAACGCCGGGTCTGCATGGTGTAATTGGGCATCAGCAGCGCGGTGGCAATCGCTCCGGCGATACCCACGGGAATATTGATCAGGAAGATCCAGTGCCAACTGGCGTATTGCACCAGAAAGCCCCCTAAAGCAGGCCCCATCAGCGGGCCTATCTGGCCGGGTAGGGTGACGAAGGTCATCGCCGCCATATACTGTTCACGCGGGACGATTTTCATCACCGTCAGCCTGCCGACCGGCACCATCATCGCGCCGCCGATGCCCTGTATCACGCGGGAGGCCACCAACTCATTCAGGGTTTCTGAACGGGCGCACAGGATCGACCCGAGCGTGAATAGCACGATGGCGCTGAAGAACACCCGTTTGACGCCTACCCGATCCGCCAACCAGCCGCTGGCAGGTAGCATTACTGCGACCGTCAACACATAGGAAACAATCACCGATTGCATGCGTAGCGGGTTTTCCCCCAGGCTGGCCGCCATGGAGGGCAACGCGGTATTGACGATGGTGGTATCCAGCGTCTGCATAAAGAAGCCGAAAGCCACGATCCACAGCTGCCATCGCACCGAGGTGGATCCTGGCGGGGCGCTGGGTTTGATGCTCATAGGTCCTTTCTCTCCCGCGTTGCTGTCGATCAGTGAGGCAGCGGCGTCAGTTTTTTACCGTGCCGGAACTTCATCTGTAAGCGGTCAAAGTACAGATAGATCACCGGCGTGGTATACAGCGTCAACAATTGGCTCATCAGCAGCCCCCCGGCGATGGTGATCCCCAGCGGCTGTCGTAGCTCCGCCCCGTCGCCGCTGGTCAGAACCAGTGGTAAGGCGCCAAACAGGGCCGCCAACGTCGTCATCATGATGGGGCGAAAACGCAGCAGGCAAGCCTGGAAGATGGCCTCACGGGCGCTGATCCCGCCGTTGCGTTGCGCATCCAGGGCAAAGTCGACCATCATAATGGCATTCTTTTTAACGATACCAATCAACAGCATAATACCGATTAGCGCAATCAGGCTAAACGGTGCGTCAAACAGTTCCAGCGCCAGCAACGCCCCAACCCCGGCAGAAGGCAGCGTAGACAGGATGGTCAGCGGATGGATATAGCTCTCATACAGTATGCCCAGCACGATATACACCGTGGCGATGGCCGCAGCGATCAGGAACAGCTGTGATTTCAACGTTTCCTGGAATACCTGTGCGGTACCGGCAAACGAACCTCGCACGGTGGAGGGAACACCCAATTGCGTCATGGTCCGTTCGATGGCTGCTGTCGCCTCGGACAGGCTGCCACCGTCCGGCAGGTTGAATGAGATAGTGGAGGCTGCCGACAGCCCCTGATGGTTCACCGCCAGCGGTGCGTTAGCTGGCCGCCATTGGGCAAAGTAAGACAGCGGGATCGACTGGCCGCTGCTGTTGATCACAAACATTTTGTCCAGCGAGCTCACGTCCTGGGTATAGGGCGGAGCCACCTCCATCACCACTTTGTATTGGTTGAGCGGCTGATAGATGGTGGAAATCTGGCGCTGTCCGAAAGCGTTGTTGAGCAGGTTGTTGGCGTCGTTGACCGAAATTCCCAGCCGCGACATGGTTTCGCGATCGTAGGTCAGGTCCATTTCCGAGCCTTTGTCCTGCTGATCGGAGTTGACGTCCGCCAGCTCCGGCAACGCTGCCAGTGCGGTGCGGATCTTCGGTTCCCATTCGCGCAGAGCGCCAAGATCGTCGGCCAACAGCGTGTATTGATAGCTGGCGTTGGCCTGCCGCCCACCGACGCGGATATCCTGTACCGCCATCAAGAACAGGCTAGCCCCCGGTTCTTTCGCCAGTTTGGCACGCAGGCGAGCGATCACCTTCTGGGCATCATCGGTACGTTCCGACAGCGGTTTGAGGGAGATAAACATCGAGCCGCTGTTGGTGCGTGAACCGCCGGTAAAACCGGTGACGTTATCCACGTCCTTGTCTTCCCGCACGATCTTCATAAAGTCTTGCAGTTTGCTGCGCATCGCCTGAAATGAAATGCTCTGGTCGGCCTGGATAAAGCCCATCAGGCGGCCGGTATCCTGCTCGGGGAAGAAGGTTTTTGGAATACTGATGTATAGCCAGACGTTGAGGGCAATAGTGGCCAGGAACACAGCCATTACCCAGCGGGAATGGCCCAATACCCAGTTGAGCGAGCGGCCATAGCCCTGCTGCAAACCCAGCAACATGCGGCCAAAACCCCGAAGACGCCGCTGTTCGCGCGGTGGCTGGTAGCGCAGCAGATAGGCGCACATCATCGGCGTCAGCGTCAGTGAAATCAGCAATGAAAGCCCGATCGACACCGAAAGCGTCACGGCAAATTCACGGAACAGCCTGCCTGGCAAGCCGGCCATAAACAGCAAGGGGATAAACACCGCCACCAGCGATACGCTCATGGAAAGCACCGTGAAGCCGACCTCTCGCACCCCTTGCAGGGCGGCTTTGATCGGTTTCATCCCGGCCTCGACGTGGCGCGAAATGTTTTCCAGCACCACGATGGCGTCATCGACCACAAAGCCGGTGGCGATGGTCAGCGCCATCAGCGACAGGTTGTTCAGGCTGAAGCCGCACAGGTACATGGCGGCGAAGGAGCCGATCAGGGAAACCGGTACGGCCACTGCCGGGATCAGCGTTGCGCGGCCAGAGCGCAAGAAGATGAAGACCACCAGGATCACCAGCCCGATGGCTACTACCAAAGATTGCTCCACCTCGGCCAGCGAGGCACGGATCGTCGGTGAGCGATCCTGGGCAATACTCAGTTCGATCGAGGCGGGGATGTTCTCCCGCAACGCGGGCAACTCGGCGCGGATACGATCCACGGTTTGAATGATATTGGCACCGGGAGCACGGCTGATGGTCAGAATGATGGCAGGTTTGGCGTTGGTCATCCCGGCGTTGCGTACGTCCTGGACCGAATCGATGACGTTGGCCACGTCGCTCAGGCGTACCGCTGCGCCGTTGTTATAGTGAATAACCAACGGCTGGTAGGCCGCCGCGGTTTTCAATTCGTCGTTGGCCTGGATCTGCCAGCGCTGCTGTGGGTCATCTACCGCGCCTTGCGGGCGGCGTACGTTAGCGTTGGCGATGGTTTGCCTTACCGCATCCAGTGAAATCCCCTGGTTGAATAAGGCGCCGGGATTAAGCTCCACGCGTACCGCAGGTAGGGAACTCCCGCCGACAGAGACATCGCCTACGCCTTCCGTCTGGGCAATTTTTTGCGCCAGCTGCGTGGAAGCGAAGTCATACAATTGCCCTTGGTTGTAGGTATCCGAAGTCAGCGTCAGGATCATGATTGGCGCGTCGGATGGGTTGATCTTGCGATAGGTGGGGCGGCTTGGCATCCCGGTAGGCAACAGACTTTGGGCGGCGTTAATCGCTGCCTGTACGTCACGCGCAGCCCCGTTGATATCGCGATCGAGATCGAACTGCAGGATCACCCTGGTGCTGCCAAGTGAACTTGTCGAGGTCATTTCATTCACCCCGGCGATCCGGCCCAGGGCCCGTTCCAGCGGTGTAGCCACCGAGGAGGCCATGGTTTCCGGATCGGCGCCAGGCAACGAAGCGCTGACCAGAATGACGGGGAAATCCACCTGCGGCAGCGGCGAAACCGGCAGCAGCCGAAAGCCAATCACTCCGGCGATGGTGATCGCTAGCGTCAACAGCGTTGTGGCAACCGGCCGGTAGATAAACAGGGCAAAGAATTTCACGGTAGCTCCTGCGGATCAGGCTGGCGGTGAGTATTGCGCGCCAATTTATCAAACAGCAGGTAAATCACCGGCGTGGTGAACAGCGTCAGGATCTGGCTCATCACCAGGCCACCGACCATACAGACACCCAGCGGGCGGCGCAGCTCGGCACCGACGCCGGTACTCAGCATCAGCGGTAATGCCCCCAGCAGCGCGGCCAGCGTGGTCATCAGGATCGGGCGAAAACGCAGCAGGCAGGCCTGATAGATGGCATCGTACGGCGTCATCCCTTGCTCACGTTCGGCGGCCAGCGCAAAGTCGATCATCATGATGGCGTTCTTTTTCACGATGCCGATCAGCAAGATGATACCGATAATGGCGATCACATCCAGCTCATGGCCGGAGAGCATCAGCGCCAGCAGCGCCCCGACTCCGGCAGTGGGCAGAGTAGAAAGAATGGTCACTGGGTGGATAAAGCTCTCATACAGCACGCCCAGCACGATATACATTGCTACCACCGCCGCCAGGATCAGCCACAGCGTGCTGCCAAGGGCAGCCTGGAATGCCAGCGTGGCCCCCTGGAACTGGGTGGTGATGTCTTTGGGCATATTGAGGTCTTTCTCAGCCTGAGTGATCGCCTCTACCGCTTCCCCGAGCGAGTAATTACCGGCCACGTTAAACGACACGGTGGCCGACGGGAACTGATCGAGATGGTTGATCGACAGCGGGCCAACGCGTTCTTCTATTTTGGCGATGGTGCTTAATGGCACGATGGTGCCGTTGCTGCTGGTCAGGCGGATATCGTTTAACGCGGAAAGCCCTGGAGTGGTGGAGACATCATGTTCCAGCACCACCCGATATTGGTTGGCCTGGGTGTAGATGGTCGAGATCAGGCGCTGACCGAAGGCGTTATACAGTGCGCTGTCGACATCGCTCATGGTGATGCCAAGGCGCGAGGCCGAGTCTCGATCGACATTCACATAGGCTACCAGCCCCTGATCCTGCCAGTTGCTGGTCACTTCGGCCAGTTGTGGCGCCTGCTGCAATTCGGCCATTAACTTCGGCACCCACAGGCTGAGTTCATCCAGTGACATTGCCTGGAGGGTGAACTGGTACTGCGTGCGGCTCACCTGCGTATCGATAGTCAGATCCTGCACCGGTTGCAGATACAGCTTCACGCCGGGGAACTGTGCCGTTTGTTGTTGCAGGCGAGTAATGATCGCCGGAATGCGATCGCTACGTTCGCTCAGCGGCTTCAGGTTGATCTGCAAACGGCCGCTGTTGAGCGTGGCGTTGCTGCCATCCACACCGACAAAGGACGTCAGGCTCTCTACTGCCGGATCCTTGAGGATTTCGGCGGCCACCTGTTGCTGGCGCTCGGCCATGTTACTGAACGAAACACTCTGTGGGGCTTCCAGCGTACCCTGAATGATGCCGTTATCCTGCACCGGGAAGAAGCCTTTCGGCATCAGCACATACAGTAACACGGTCAGCGCCATGGTGCCGAAGACGACGCCTAACGTCAGCCACTGATGGTTCAACACCACTTTCAGCCACACGCCGTATTGGGCGATCACCCGGTCAAAGAAACGCTCGGAGGCGCGGGAGAAACGGTTTTGCTTACGCAGCGATTCGTGGCTAAGCATCCTGGCGCACATCATCGGCGTCAGCGTCAGCGACACCAGCGCGGAAATCAGGATCGCCACTGCCAGCGTCACCGCAAACTCGCGGAACAGACGGCCAACGATATCGCCCATAAACAGCAGCGGGATCAGCACCGCTACCAGCGAGAAGGTCAGCGAGATAATGGTAAAGCCGATCTCTCCGGCCCCTTTCAGCGCCGCATCGAGCGGTTTTTCACCTTTTTCGATATAGCGCGAGATATTTTCGATCACCACGATGGCGTCATCCACCACAAAGCCGGTGGCGATGGTCAGCGCCATCAGCGTCAGGTTGTTGATGGAGAAGTCGAGGAAATACATGACGGCAAAGGTGCCCACCAGGGAAAGCGGCACCGCCACGCTCGGAATAATGGTGGCGGGTACGTTACGCAGGAAGACGTAGATCACCATGATGACCAAGGCGATCGCCAGCAGCAGCTCAAACTGTACGTCGCTGACCGAGGCCCGGATGGTGGTGGTGCGGTCGGTCAGCACCTTCACATCTACCGACTTTGGCAGGCTCTTGATCAGTTCTGGCAGCATCTCGCGAATACTGTCGGCGGTGGTGATCACGTTGGCACCTGGCTGGCGCTGAATATTCAGCACAATGGCCTGCTCTTTATTGGCCCATGCCGCCAGGCGGTTGTTCTCCGCGCCTTGCTCAATGGTGGCGATATCTTGCAGGCGGATAGCCGCGCCGTTCTGATAGGCGATAATCAGCTGACGGTAATCCTCAGCGGTTTTCATCTGATCGTTGGCAGAGAGCGTAACCGAACGCGTCGGGCCGTCCAGACTACCTTTGGCCGAGTTGACGTTGGCGTTACTGATGGCGGTGCGAATGGTTTCGCTATCCAGCCCATAGGCGGCCACCGCCGTGGCATTGAGCTTCACCCGTACGGCCGGACGCTGGCCGCCGGAAATGGTGACCAGACCGACCCCGCTGACCTGCGAAATCTTTTGTGCCACCCGGGTTTCCACCATGTCTTCTACCTGGGTCATCGGCAGGGCGGTTGAGGTGACGGCCAGCGTCAGGATCGGTGGATCGGCCGGGTTAACCTTGCTGTAAATCGGCGGGTAGGGCAGATCGTTGGGCAGCAGGTTGGTGGCGGCATTGATAGCCGCCTGCACTTCCTGCTCGGCAACGTCCAGCGGCAGTTCAAGCTGGAATTGCAGCGTGATCACCGAGGCTCCACCGGAACTCTGCGAGGCCATCTGCTTAAGGCCGGACATCTGGCCGAACTGTCGCTCCAACGGCGCGGTGATTGCCGAAGTAACCACATCCGGGCTGGCGCCAGGGTAGAGCGTGACGATCTGGATGGTTGGATAATCCACTTCCGGCAGGGCAGAAACTGGCAGTGAACGATAGCCAATGATCCCGGCCAGCATGATAGCCAGCATAAACAGCGTGGTGGCTACCGGGCGAAGAATAAACAGGCGGGAAGGCCCACCGCCGCTATGGGGGGACATCGACTGCATCAGGAATTCCCCTGAGGTTTAGCGCGGCGTTTCGGTTGTTCTGCATTCGGGGTGGCCGCCGCTTTATGAGGTGCCACCACTTCAACCTGCATGCCTTCGGTCAGGCGGTCGATCCCGTCAGTGACGACGCGGTCGCCCGCATTGACACCGGCGCTAATCACTACCTGCTGGCTATCCTGAATACCGGCGGTAACCCGATGTTTGCTGACCTTGTTGTCTGCGCTCAGCAGCCAGACGAAGTTGCCTTCGTTGCCCATTTGCAGCGCGGCGGTAGGGATCACCACCGCATTTTGCAGGGTGGCAACCTTCAGCCGGGCGTTAACGAACTGATTCGGGAACAGCGCGTCGTCCTGATTGTCGAAGCGAGCCTTCAGTTTGATGGTGCCCGTCGCGGTATCGATCTGGTTATCCAGGCTCAATAACTCACCGGTGGTTAACAACTGCTGATTGGTACGATCCCAGGCTTGGACGCTTACCGGGCCAGCTTTCTGCGCTTTGACCAGATCGGCGATATTGCTCTCCGGCAGGGTGAAGACCACATCGATAGGGTGTGTTTGGGTGAGCACCACGATGCCGGTGGTGCTGCCGCTGGCGATGTAGTTGCCTACATCAACCAATTTCAGACCCACGCGGCCATCAATCGGCGCGGTGATCTTACTGTAGGTTATTTGCAGTTTGGCACTGTCCACTGCCCCTTGATCGGCTTTGATGGCCCCTTCGGTCTGGCGAACCAACGACTCCTGGGTATCCAGCTCTTGGCGTGATACCAGGTTGGTTTTCGCCAACTGTTGGTAACGGGCGAGGTCGCGTTTGGCATTGGCCAACGTCGCCTGATCTTTGGCTAACTGCCCCAGAGCCTGAGTTAATTGCACTTCGTAAGGGCGCGGGTCGATCTCAACCAGCAGGTCTCCTGCCTTGACCTGTTGGCCTTCGGTAAAGTGGATTGCCATTAATTGACCATCGACGCGGCTGGTGACGGTCACGGTGTTGGCCGCGGTGGCGGTGCCTAATCCCGAGAGGAAACGCGGCACGCTCTGCACTGTGGCGGTGGCAGCCTGTACTGGAGACATCGGTGCTCCTCGTCTACCACCGGCTCTGCCTGCGGCTCCAGCTGGGCCTGAACCTGCCTGCTGCGCACCCGGCGCTGCATCGGTAGCCTGTGGCGCGCTAAAGTGACGCCAGATCAGAATGGCGGCAAGCACCACGATAACTATGGCTAGCAGGCGCAGGAGCAGTGAGCGGCGTTTGGGTTTTGTATTCATGGCGTTGGGCATTCTCTCCAGAGACAGTCATGCGGGCAATCAGTTGCCAAAAGTGATACTCCTTACAGGATACTAGTTTAGCGAGCCGTCACGGTGTAAAAATGAAGGAAATATGGAGGAAACGTCAGGTTTATCGGCGGAGAATGTATATTTAACCGAAACAACGCTTAGCTAGACATTTTCTGACATATAACCGATTCGTTTTAGCGTTCCAGCCGCTTTCGCGCTAATAATTGAGAGCGAATTTTTTCTTTTCCCTCAGGAGCGACATCATGAGCAAGCAACCGTTGGGCCGTTCAGGTATTCAGGTTCCGCAACTGACCTTTGGTGGCAACGTCTTTGGCTGGACGGTAGACGAGGCCACGTCTTTCAGTCTGCTGGATGCGCTGGTAGCCAATCAGCTGAATTTTATCGATACCGCCGACGTCTATTCGAGCTGGGCACCAGGCAATAAAGGCGGTGAATCGGAAACGGTGATCGGTAACTGGCTGAAGAAAAGCGGCAAGCGTGACCAGGTGATCATCGCTACCAAGGTGGGAAAACCGATGGGTGAGGGCAAACAAGGCTTGTCGCCACGCTATATTCGTCAGGCCGTAGAGGATTCATTGCGCCGCCTGCAAACCGATTATATCGATCTTTATCAGTCTCATGATGACGACCAGGACACCCCGCTGGCGGAAACCCTGGCGGCGTTCGATGAACTGATCAAGGCCGGGAAGGTGCGAGCCATTGGCGCTTCCAACTATCAGGCAGACCGGCTGGTGGAAGCGCTGAAAGTCAGCGAGCAAAACGGACTGGCGCGCTATGAAACCCTGCAACCGGAATACAATCTGTATGCCCGTGAAGGCTATGAGCAGGCGCTGGAAGCGGTGGCGCAGCAACAGGGGTTGGGGGTGATCAACTTCTTCTCACTGGCCAGTGGTTTCCTCACCGGCAAATATCGTAGCGCCCAGGATGTGGGTAAGAGCCAGCGTGGAGACACCATTGTGTCGCGTTATCTGAATCCGCGCGGTTTCCGCATTTTGGCGGCCCTCGATCTGCTGGCAGAGAAGCACCAGACCACGTCCGCACAGATCTCGTTGGCCTGGTTGATTGCTCGCCCAAGCATCACCGCGCCAATCGTTAGCGCCACCTCGTTAACCCAGTTGGATGAGTTGGTGAGTGCCACACAGTTGCAATTGGCTGCCGAGGATATCAAGGCGTTGGATGAGGCAAGTGCCTGGTAAGACACCTGACATCAAATATTATTCAATGAGTTATCATCACCATCACGTGTTTGGCGACAGCTTACGATACAACACATGCTGGCGTAACGGATGGCCCAGAGGTAAACGGGGATGCTCGAAGGTTTCACCGCTGAAGGTCATCCCGATGCGCTCCATCACTCGGCGGGAAGGGAGATTAATGACAGCGGTAAAGGACACGACTTCTGACAGTTGCAGCCTATTGAAAGCGATATCCAGCGCGCAATGAGCCGCTTCGCTGGCATAGCCTTGGCCCCAATGCTCCTTCGCCAACCGCCAGCCAATTTCCACGCAGGGCGAGCAGGGCAAATCGTCGCCAGGAATGGCTAGCCCCACAAAGCCGATAAAGGCGGCTTGATGCTTCACCTCGACGGCCCACAGCCCCCAGCCGTGCTGTTGTATAAATTGGCGGATGCGATTGGCCTGAGCGTCGCTTTCAGCGTGGCTTAGCGTTGCCGGGAAGTACTTCATCACCTCAGGGTCGCTATTGAGCGCGGCAAAGGCGGGCAGATCGCTATCTTGCCAACCGCGTAGCAGCAATCTGGGTGTTTCACCCGCGATGATAGCCATAATGCTCCATTGTCAGGGGCGTTAGCCGCCCCTACGTTAATCAACGAAACAGCGTCTGCGCCCAGCGTGCCAACCCGGCGGTGACCGAGCCAAAATCGTTGCCACCGACGATCGGGATCCCCGGCAACTGCTGTTGCAGAGCGGTTCGCAGCAGCGGTGAGCGTGCGCTACCACCGGTCAGGTAAATGACCTGCGGCTTGCTTTGGCTGGTGGCCAAGGCGGCGCTAACCTGTTCCTGGATACGTAGCAGAGGTTGGGCAATGGCATCGGCCAACTGCTCCTGGCTGATCATCTCTGCCAGCTCCGGCTGCACAAAATCCAGTTGGGCGCTGATGCTTGCCTGACCAGATAGCGCGATTTTACTCTCTTCCGCTGCACGTACCAGCCGATAGCTCAGGCGCTGCTGATGTACTTTCAACAGACGTTTCACCTTCTCGGGTTCGGCAGCGTCACGGATCAGATCGCGCAGCATACGGCCATTGGCCGTGCTGTAGAAATCGATTTGGGCCGGGACATCGTTGGTCGCTACCGCGTTCCAGTAAGGCAATGCAGGCATGGCGATGCCCTTCTCCGTTTCACCGCCCATACCAAACAGCGGCATCAACTGTTTGAACGCCAGCATGATATCCAGATCGTTACCGCCCACGCGGCAACCGCTGTGCCCCAACAGGCTCTGCTGGCGATCGGCACGATCGCGCCATTGTGGTCCCATCAGCAGTACCGAGCAGTCGGTGGTTCCGCCGCCGATATCGACCACCAGCACGGTTTTCTCTTCGCTTAGCGTCGCTTCAAAGTCTAGCCCGGCTGCAACCGGTTCGAACTGAAACTCGATCTCTTTGAAACCGGCCCGTTGTGCGGCGCGATGCAAAATCCCCTGCGCCTGCTGGTTAGCCTCTTCACCGCCGGTGCCCTGGAAGTTAATCGGGCGGCCAATGACGGCCTGATCGATGCCGGTTTGTAACACGTCTTCCGCCTGGCGCTTGATGTGGAACATCATGGCGCACACCAGATCTTCAAATAGCGCAATCTGCTGTGGCTTAAGGCCGTTAGCCCCGAGGAAGGATTTCGGTGAGCGGACAAAATACACTTCTTCCGGATCTTCGATGTAATGAGCCAGCGCCTGCAGGCCGAACAGCACGCTGTCGCCGTTGACCGGGATATCTTCCTCGCGGTTGAAGGTAATGGCGCGGCGCAGCAACTGCTGGTTTTCCTCACTGCCGGTTGGCACCTGCCAGTGGCGATGCAGGCACTCACTCACCGCCTCACGCGTCGGTGCGCACAGCATCGAAGGGAGATACGGTTCGTTGTTTTCCAACGTCAGTAGTTCAGGACCCTGGTCGCGCATAACGGCGACAGAACAGTTGGCAGTGCCATAATCGAAGCCAATAAACATTTTTCGTTCCCCATGCCGATGAAGGGGGGCGACTTTACCCGAGACTGGTCTGCCGAGCAACGAGTGGGCGGCTAACTGGCGAAAAATTTAGCGGCAATCGCGGCGGCATGGTTAACTTGATGGCAGCGATATCAAACAGGTTAATGTCCGATTCCCGCACGTCAGCCACAGGTCCGAACGCCATAATGAACAAAAAACTGACTCCGAGCGATGCCATGAAGAATCAACAACAGGCGCTGTATAGCGCGCTGAGTGCGCGTGACCGTAAGTTTGACGGACGATTTTTTGTCGGTGTCTCCTCCACCGGTATCTATTGCAGGCCGGTATGTAGCGCCCGCACGCCAAAAATCGAAAATTGTACGTTTTACCCTAGCGCTGCCGCCGCTGAACTGGCCGGTTTTCGCCCCTGCCTGAAATGCCGCCCTGAATTGGCTCCAGGGTTGGCGCTGATCGATCTGGGCAATCGCTATGCTCAGGTTGCGGTTCAACTGATCGAGCAGGGCTATCTTTCAGAGCACAGCTGTGAACAACTGGCTACCCGACTGGGGATTTCCGATCGCCATCTGCGGCGCATTTTTGCCGAGCAGTTCGGCGCTTCCCCCATTGATTACGCCCAGTCGCACCGTCTGTTGCAGGCCAAACGGCTGCTGGCGGATACCGATTTGCCCCTGAGCGAGGTGGCGTTTGCCGCCGGGTTTGGCAGCCTGCGGCGTTTCAATGAGCTGTTTAAAGCCCGTTATCGCCTGATCCCTTCGGTATTGCGTAGCACTGCTGGCCGAAGTGAGCGTGCCGCCTCCAGCGGGCTGGTGTTTCATCTGGGGTATCGACCACCTTACGATTGGCCGCGTATGCTGGGGTTCTTACAGGCGCGTGCAGTAAGCGGCGTGGAAAGCGTTGTCGGGCAACAATACTGCCGTTCGATCGCGGTGGATCAGGGGGGCGTCGAATATTGCGGTTGGGTGAGCGTCCAGCCAGAAGAGGCGCGCAACCGGGTGCGGGTGGAAATTGCCCCATCGCTCAGTCGAGTGACGACCGAAGTCCTGCGGCGTATTCGCCAACTGTTCGATCTGGATGCCGCGCCGGACCGTATTTGCGAGGCGTTAGGCGCGTTAGCGGCGGATGCGCCCGGTTTACGTTTGCCAGGCTGCGTCAGCAGCTTTGAGCAGGCTACGCGTGCGGTGTTGGGGCAGTTGGTCAGCGTCAAGATGGCGGCTACCTTTGCCGGACGGATGGCCGAACGCTGGGGAACGGTGCTGGAGCAACCGTATGGCGATATCACTCATATTTTTCCGCAGGCGGCGCGGATTGCCCAGCTGCAACCGGAAGATCTGCGCCCATTGGGCGTACAACTGAAGCGTGCGGCGGCGCTGATTGAAATTGCGCGCAGGGTGACAGAAGGGCGTTTGCAACTGGATAACGTGCTGGATATCGACCAGGGTATCAAAGAGTTAACCGCACTGCCGGGGATAGGCAGTTGGACCGCCAGCTATATTGCTATGCGGGCCTGGTCATGGCCGGACGTTTTTCTGGCGGGAGACTATCTGATCAAACAGCGTTTCCCCGGCATGACGCCACGCCAGATTGAGCACTATGCTGAACGCTGGCGGCCTTGGCGTTCTTACGCCACCTTGCATCTGTGGCATAGCGATCGTTGGGCACCTTCAGTGAATACCGAAGTAGCCGCCGCTGAGTAAATCGCTCAGCGGTAGTTCCAGCGCAACGGTGTCACCGTCTACCAGATCGACCCCGATGGCAGTCAGCGCACTTAGCGTAACTTGCTGATGTGCGGGGCCGGCCAGAGTTTGGGTATTAATACGATGCGCGGCACCATGGATCATCGAAACCATCAGCTCATCCATTTGGTTGCAGTGGACGTCGGTGATAAAACGCTCGTCGATGCGGATGTAATCGATAGTCTGGCCGTTTAACTGATCGAAGGCGTTCAGATTGCGGCCAAAACCATTGACGATCAGCTTGCAGCCCATCTGCTGCAAACGGCGGATAAAGGCACCGCCATCCTCTGGGTGATCGAGCACAATGGTCTCATCCACCATCAGATACAGTGCGCTGGCCGGCAGCACGGAAGCTGCCAGTAACTCCAGCAAATAATGTTGAAAATCAAGATCCAGCACGCTGTCTGTGGCCAATGGCAGCGCAATGGCCAGCCCCTTGCGGCGCAGAGCCTCGGCGTGTCTTTCCAGTATCTGGCTTACCATCCAGCGATCGACATCCGGCAGCATGCCGTAGAGCTGGGCGGCGGCAAGGAAGGACCCTGAGGCCAGCAGGCGATCGTCGGGTGGGTTAACGTGCAGCTTTAACTGATAGAAACAGACCGCCTGCGGCGTTTTAGGCGGTGAGGCAGCCCTGACGTGTAACAGCAATTGCTGATCATCGATAATATTCAGCACTTCCTGGCGCGTTAGCAGCTCATGCTGGCGCTCCATCTGTTGTTTTTGCCGGGCTTCATAAATATAAACCTGACCGCGGCCATGGTGCTTGGCGGTATAACAGGCGATATCGGCCTGTGCCAATAGCTCGCTGCTCTTGCCGCTGGTGGCCCCGATTTGGGTAATACCGGCGCTGGCGCCGACATGATAAACCTTGCCTGCCCAGCAGAATGGATGTTCGCCGACCTGCTCGATCATCTGCTGCATCAGGAGCTTGGCCTGCTCCAACGAACAGTCGAACAGGATCAGGCCAAATTCGTCGCCACCGAGCCGCGCCAGGCAGTCGCTGTTACGCAGTTGGCGTTGCATCAGTTGGCCAATCTCCCTGAGCAAGGCATCGCCTGCCGCGTGTCCGGCGCTATCGTTAACCGCCTTGAACCTGTCGAGATCGAGGAATACCAGCGAGTGCTGTTGCTGGTGTTCGGCCGCGCTGGCAATGGCACCCTTCAGCCTCTTTTCGAAGCTGGTGCGGTTTTTCAGGTTGGTCAGCGCATCGTGTGAGGCGTTATAGCTGAGCTTTTTCATCAGTTCCCGCGAGGCGCTGACGTCCTGCAACACCATCACTGCCCCCATCACCTCGCCCTCGATGGTTTTTAGCGGCGACACCGATTCCTGTACGTCGAAGCGGCGTCCGTCACGGCTATGCAGTACCAGAGCGTATTCTGCTGGCAGGGGGGGCCCCTCATGCAGACAGTTTTGCACCGGATTTTCTATCTCTGGGCCATCCTGGCCGTTGGTCATCCGCACTACGCCGTTGATCGGCATACCGAGCGCCATCTCCAGCGGCCATCCGCACATTTGTTCAGCTACCGGGTTCATAAAGGTGATACGCATGTCGCGGTCGGTGGAAATCACCCCTTCGCCGATGGCGTCCAGCGTAATGTGCAAACGTTCCTTCTCTTCGTGCAGCGCTTCGGTCAGCGATTTGATTTCCGTCATGTCGATATGGGTACCGATCATCCGCTTTGGCTCGCCGTGTTCATCGAAAATGGTATTACCCTGGGCGCGAATATGACGAATTCCCCCCAGGCGGGTCTTGATGCGGAACTCCATCACAAACGGCTGGTGGCGGTCTGTGAGTGTTGCCATTTGCCGCTCAATGCGTTCACGATCCTCCTCCAGCATCAAAGAACTCCACAGTGCCAAGGTGGGGTTTTGATCCGGCGTCAGTTCGTACAGCTCGAACATTCGTTTGTCCCAGGTGAGTTTATCTCCGGGCAACATCCATTCCCACACGCCGATCCCGCCGGCCTGATTGGCTAGCGTTATGCGTTCCATCAGGCTGCGGTTCTCCGCTTCGGTACGTTTTAGTTCGTTGATATCTTCTACTTGGGAAATAAAGTACAGCGGTTGGCCCTGCGGATCGCGCACCAAGGATACCGCCAGCAGTGTCCAGACGCTCTCTCCGTCGCTGCGGATATAGCGTTTTTCCATGGTGTAGCTGCTGATGTGGCCATCAAGCAGGTCTTGTAACTGTGTCAGATCGGCATTTAAATCATCGGGATGGGTAATTTCTTGAAACGTCAGGCGGCGCAGGGTTTCTGGGGGATAGCGCAGCAGTTTGCACAGCGCCTGATTGACCTGTAACCATTTCCCTTCAGGTGACACCAGCGCCATGCCGATAGCCGAATACTCCAACGCATTACGGAAACGCGCTTCGCTTTCCACGATATGCTCTTTTTCTACCCGGAAGGCATGCATCACCATCGCCATGGCATGGGCCGGGATCAGGATCAACATCAGCGGCAGGTAGATTGTCACATCGCTTAAAAACGCTCCCCTATCCTGATAATGCAACAGCCCTAGCGAGATCATCACCGTAATCATCAGGGTCGTGGTAAAACAGATGATAAAGGCTTCGAGCCGCGGTAGGCTGATCGCTGCCCACAGCAACGGCAGGATGATAAAGGTAAATGGGAAGGGGAGGTTGAGCAGCGCCAGATAGCTGAAGACCAGTGTCCCCAGCGATACCAGCAGCAGTTCAAACAGGTTTAGCGTTCTTAACATTGAGCGGCGATAAACCAGCCCGATCGGTGCCAGAGCCAGTACGCCAATCGCTTCGGAAATAAACCAGGTGCTGAAGGGCTGCCAAAAGGTTTCCCCCGGTTCTGGCGCTACTGCGGCCGCCAGTAGTGCGCTGAACATAGGCATGAAGATCACGGCGCAGAAAACAAATTTCAACCAGCTTGCCAAGTCGTTTAACGGATCGTTCGGCTGCAGTATTCGCCGTAATAGCAGGGTACAGACGGTGGCTTCCAGCAGGTTGATCAGTGTGAGCTTGACCGGGAACCAACTGAGGCCGAACAGCACGAAACTGGCAATACACATGCCGATCCCGCTGAAGATCAAGTGCAACGGCCAATTGCGTGGTGGTTGGTGGAACATCAGCATAATAACGGCGGCAGTCGGGAACCACAGCGGGGTAAAGTGGCTGGATTCTGCTGATAGCGTCAGGCACAGGTAGGCCAGCAGAAACACAATCAGTGCGCTCAGCAACGAGTGGGTGAACAAGGCACCTTTAGCCTTGAGTGGGTGCTGCGCTGCGCTGAGATCCATCGGTAACCTTCACTTGTGCTATCGACCAGGAAAACCTGCCGCCATTTTACTCACCAGAGGGGGGGCCGCGGGCGAGTAATACCTATCCAAGTATATACTTGTCTTGTTACAAGCCACAGTGTTACGCACAACTTGGCTCCGTTTCAGTCTGACCATCGGTGACACCGGCTAAAGCAGGAACACGGTCGCCAACCCCAGAAAGATAAAGAAGCCGCCGGTATCGGTCAGGGCGGTGATCAGTACGCTGGAGCCCACGGCAGGATCGCGGCCCAGTTTGAGCATGGTCATCGGTATGATCACCCCCATCAGCGCGGCGACCAGCAGGTTGAGCATCATGGCCAGCGTCATCACGCCTCCCATTGCCAAATCGCCATACAGCAGATAGGTGACCAGCCCCATGATGCCGCCCCAGACGATCCCGTTGATGATGGCTACGCCCAGTTCTCTGAACAACAGGCGCGAAATATTGCCCTCTTCGATCTGATGCAGCGCCAGCGCGCGCACGATCATGGTAATGGTCTGGTTGCCGGTATTACCGCCGATACCGGCGACGATGGGCATCAAGGCGGCCAGCGCTACCAATTGTGAAATGGTGTGTTCAAACAGGCCAATAACTCTGGAGGCGATAAAGGCGGTACAGAGGTTGATTGCCAGCCAGGCCCAACGGGTTTTCACCGCCTTGCTGACCGGGGCAAACACGTCTTCTTCCGGGCTTAACCCCCCCATACGACGCAGAGTGGTGTCGCTTTCTTCGTTAACCACGTCAACGATTTCTTCGATGGTTAACCGCCCCATCAGTTTGCCTTTGGCATCGATCACCGGGGCGCTGATCAGGTCATAACGTTCGAACGCGCTGGCCGCAGCTTCGGCTTTGTCTTCCGGTTGGAAGGTGGTGGGATCGCTGTCCATCACCTTAAACACCGGGGTTTGCGGATCGTTAAGCAGGATCGCGGTCAGCGGTAGTTCACCTAACAGGGTATTTTTGCGATCGGTGACGAACAGTTTATCGGTAGCGTCCGGAATGGTTTTGCGTTGACGCAGGAAACGGTGTACGGCCCCCAAAGAGACATCAGGGCGTACCGAGACCAGCTCGAAATCCATCATCCAGCCGACGGTATCCTTGCCGTAATGCACCATCTCGCGCACCTGCTCACGCTGCTCTGGCTCCAGTGAGGTCAGCAGGCGGCCCATCAGGTTACGCGGCAGATATTGCGCCAGATAGGCCTGTTCATCGACATCCAGGGTTTTGATCGCCTTGAGCAGGTCTTTATCGCTCATCTCTTCGATCAGGCTATCCCAGACGGGTTCAGCAACTTCTACCAGAGTTTGGCCGCGCTTGGTGTTATCCACCAGCCGCCAAAGCGCCAGGCGTTCATCTTGTGGCAACGCTTCTAGCAGGTCCGCAAGGTCAGCGGCGTGCATATCTTGCAGCAAGTGGGTGATTTCGGCGGTATGATTAAGCAGTTCGCCTTCGCTGAGTTGTTTTTCATCCCCTGAGCGACCAAGAATGCCGTCAATCAAAGGGGCATTATTTAACAGTAGGCTTAGAATGCGCTGACGATACTCAGCGACTTTTTTGACGTTATGTGTTGCGGCGGACATGGAATTCCTTAACGCTGACTTGGCACACCGGGTTCCTTTTAGACTATCTTTAAAAGATAGAGCATAGCGGCAGTTGGCGTGATTTTTATCAATCTGATGGCGCAGGGTCAGCAGCTTTGGCGTGCCAGTGACTCAGGGTGATGGTCGCTTGGTAGGGCAAGATAATCACCGATTATCCACGCGGGCTTCCTGGGTCTGCGGTTCAGGCAGCGATCTTTTTTCCTGATGATGGGGAATAGCGGCAATGGCGGCATACAGCAGGCGACCGACTAGAATGATGAAACTGATCAGCAGCACGACTTTGGTCATGCGCCCGGTTGTGGTCTTTCTCATGGTTCATTGAGCCCGTCGGTTTTTCCCATTGGCATTGTTCAAGCACCGTTTGGGGCTGCCGCTGGTAAATGATGGTGGCGATTACTGTTGTTTGGCCTGCCATGGCTAACATTGATCTAAATTGTAAATGGAATTCTAGGCTCTGATGACAAAAGATGTCCATTTATTTCCGTGCGTTTGACTGAGCAATTTAGTTGTGGTTTATGTCCACCGCTTTTTAAGCGGTCACTCTAAATCCATGGGATATAGATTTTGTCTGATTTTTTGTTGTGTATTAATAGGTTATTATCAGCCTATGAAGTGGCGTATGGATTTTTCTTAGCCTTTTCTCTATTAATTGATCGTGGTCAAATCTTAAGCTATCGCAGAGAATAGAATTCACAGCCATTCTTGATGCTGGAAGTGCATGTCTCAGCTTGCTCCCCGAATGGTTCTGTGGTGGGATCGGATCCTGCCTTTTCTGCGATTTAAAACGCTTAAGCGACGAAGTGAATCACGCCTTAGCGGATACAGTGTCTTGATGGGTATTTTAAAGTTCTGGAATAATTTACGTGACCGTTGGTGGGGGCAGCCTATAGTGCTGAGCCTGCTGCTGGTGCCGCTTGCAGGCTGGCTATCGCCACGCCTGATGCTGCCTGATGGCAAAGTGTATCTGGTTTATCTACCGCTGGTGGTCTGCTTTTCTTTGCTGATGGTTTATGACTGGCGTGCCATGCCAGGCATCGCTTTGGCGATCCTCATCCGTTACTCCAACCGTTCCGGCAGCGAAGTCGACGTGATCATGACGTTGCTGTATGTGGGATGTCTGAGCATTTGCTGGTGGGGCTATCGCTGCCAGTCGCAGCGCCGCTGGTGTGTGGGGCTCACCGAGCTGAAGCTGGGTAAATACCGGCTGATCTGGCTGGTGCTGATGCCGCCAGTGCTGTTTATATTTGGTTTACAGCTGGTTATCGGCCTCGATTTTTTGCCGGACGAACTCGGCATGCTTTCCGGTAACGGTAATCATTTACACGCACTGATCAATTTTCAGGCGATCCTGATTGGCTGCCTGTCTTCCATGCAGTTGTTCTATTTCGCCTTACGGATCATTAAGAATCCCAAATTTGCCCGCGTACTGTTGGGAAGGATCCGCCGTGAGATGGCGCCGTCGGTCAAAAAGAGTGAGCTGCAACTGTGGTTGGTGGTGCTGATTGCCTTGGTGGTGGTACTTGCCTACCACACGGCAGATACCAACGCGATGCAGGTGCCCGACTACAGCCTGACGCTGTTATTGCCGGTGATGCTGTATAGCGCCATGCGCTTTGGTTATCTGTTCAACTGTATTATCTGGGCGGCGACTCTGCTGGTGCTGTTCTTTAACTATCCGGGCTATGTGCAGTGGGACAGCCTGCTGCATAACCTGACCATGATCTCGTCAATGATGCTGGCGTTCACCCTCAGTATTTTGCTGACTTCTGCGGTGCACACTCGCCAGCGAATGGATCATGCCAAGGCGCAAAACGCCTCTCTGAAAGATCCCGTTATCGGCCTGCCCAACCTGCGCGCATTGAAGCGCGATCTGGCCAAGGTGCCGCGCTCTACGCTGTGCTTCCTGCGGATTTCCGAGTTGGATTTGCTCAGCCGGAACTATGGTATGCAGTTGCGCATCCGCTTCAAACAGAAATTGGCGGGCAGCCTGCGCACGGTGCTCGAGGAAGGGGAAGACGTCTATCACCTGCCGGGGTACGATCTGGTGCTGCGGCTCAACGGTTCTGACGGTGAGGCACGGGTGGCCAAAATCCAGAGTACGCTGGAGAAGTTTCGTCTGGTGTGGAACGGTCTGCCAATCCATCCACCGCTGGGAATGAGCTACTGTGGAGTCTATTCGGAAGTGGAACATCTGCATCTGTTACTGGGGGAATTGAGCTCGTTGGCGGAAATGTCGCTGACCAGTGGTCGGCCTGAAAACGTGCAGAACGGTCATCATGTGGTGCAGGATGAAATCAAGCGCAAAGTCGCTTTGTTACACTGGGTGCAACGTTCGCTAGATAACGACGGTTTCATGCTGATGGCTCAACCGATTGTCGGGATTCGCGGCGATTCTTACCATGAGATCCTGCTGCGTATGCTGGATGATGAAGGTAACGTCATTCCTCCCAACGAATTTCTACCGGTGGTGCATGAATTTGGTTTGGCTTACCAGTTGGATATGTGGGTACTGCGCCAAACCCTGCAGTTTATGGCGCTCCATCGCGAAGGTATGCCTAGCGCGCGCTTTGCAGTGAATTTGTCACCGTCCTCGCTATGTCGCCCAAGCCTGTGCCAAGACGTGCGCGATGCCCTGCGGCAATACCAGATTGAGCCTTATCAACTGGTGCTGGAGGTGACAGAGTCTCATCTGGTGCAGGATGTGAAATATGCCAAGAACTCGCTGAAAGAGCTGCGTCAGTTAGGTTGCCGCATTGCCCTGGATGATTTTGGCACCGGCTATGCCACCTACGATCGACTGAAAGAGCTGCATGTCGATATCTTGAAGATCGATGGCAGTTTTGTGCAGGACATGCTGACCAGCAAGGTGGATTACCAGATCATTTCGTCAATCTGTAAAGTGGCGCTGATGAGAAGGTTGTCGATTGTGGCGGAATATGTCGAGTCGGCCGAGCAGCGCGATGCGCTTAAAAGCCTGGGTGTGGATTATATGCAGGGCTACTTTATCGGTAAACCTCAGTTGTTGGCGTCTCTAGTGCCGATGGAACCACAGTCGGAAGACGAAGAGTCTGACTGAGAGTATGCCCCTCACCCTAACCCTCTCCCACAGGGAGAGGGGACCGATCGAGTACGCTGATTTTTCTGCGCCATACTCCATCCGCGTTCTACTCCGCATATACCGGAGCAGCATAGGCCACCCAAACACTCCGGTCAGCTCCCTCTCCCACAGGGACCGATCGAGTACGCTGATTTTTCTGCGCCATACTCCATCCGCGTTCTACTCCGCATATACCGAAGCAGCATAGGCTAACCAAGCACTCCGGTCAGCTCCCTCTCCCCGTGGGAGAGGGTTGGGGTGAGGGGCACAAACGGCTGGATATTCCATTAAGATCTCAATCAAAACGTACTGAATACGGTGTGGGTTACGCCGCAGGTTTTGCGTCTGCGTCCTGCTCGCCTTCTTCTTCTATCACCAGTTTCCAGCCAACCACGTCATTCCAGTATTCCTGCTCACGCTCGAAATCGAGCTGTACCAGGTTATTCTGCGTCAGATAGCCCACTGGGAAGCGTAGCGTCCAGTGATTATCATCGGTTGTCAGGCGTAGAGTTTCCGGCGTGGTAGTGGCCTGACGCTGATTGTTAAGCAGGGTACTCAGGCGTAACAACTGGATCAGCGGCAGATAATATTTCTTCTTGAACAGGTTCAAGCGGGGTAACTCTTCGAGCTTGATCGCTTTACGCTGGAAGCGCACCAGCGCCGACAGCAGCAACTGCTGTTCCTGGTTGAAGCCCGGCAGGTTGGTATTTTGCAGAATATAGGCGGAGTGGCGGTGCATACCGCTATGGTTGATGCTCAGCCCCACCTCATGCAGCATGGCGGCCCATTTCAACAGCGCCTCCAACTGTGGCTGCACCAGTTTGGTATTTTGCGCCATCCACTGAGCGTACAACAGCTCGGTGGTATCGAGCACGCGCTTGGCCTGCTCGCGGTCAATATTATAGTGATCGGCCAGGCTTTTGGCCGTGCGGCTGCGAATATCCTGGTGGCGGAAGCGGCCTTCCATTTCATACAGCACACCTTCGCGCAGGGCTCCGTCTGACAGGCGCAGATCGCGGATTGCCAGCGCATCAAACACCCCACACAGGATCGCCAGCCCCGGCACAAATACCGATTGACGATCTTCCGACAGGCCCGGCAGGCTCAGGGCGCTGAAGTTTTTAAACTGCAACACCTGCTCAACCAGCAACTCCAGCCGTTCAAGGGTAATCAAACCGTCTTTTTCACCCATGGCCACCAAAACTTCGTGAGCGGCCTTGATGGTGCCAGATGCCCCCAAGGCATATTGCCAACCCTGAATGCGGTATTGCCAGGCCAGGGTTTCCAATTTTTGTGCGGCGGCCAGGCGTGCCCGCTTAAAGTTGGTTTTGCTGATCTCCCCATCTGGGAAGAACAGGTGGGCAAAGCTCACGCAACCCATGCGACGGCTCTCTGCCAGCAGAGGCTCGAAATCCTCCCCGATCACCAGTTCGGTAGAACCACCACCGATGTCGATCACCAGCTTGCGGCCTTTTTCCGGCTGAGTATGTTCGACACCCATAAAAATCAGGCGGGCCTCTTCCTGCCCGGCGATGATTTCGATTGGATAAGGGATCACTTTTTCCGCCCGCTTGAGGAACACCTCGGCATTCACCGCCTGACGCAGGGTGTGAGTACCTACGATCGTGACGTTATCCGCCGGGAACCCCTGTAATCGCTCGGCAAACAGCGCCAGGCAGGCCAAGCCGCGCTCCATGGCTTCTTCACTGAGCACGTTTTCGCTGTCCAATCCATCGGCAAGGTGTACCCGCTGTTTTAAACGGCCTAACACCTGTAAGGCGCCGTTAACGACGCGGGCGATCACCATATGGAAACTGTTCGAGCCAAGATCGATGGCAGCGATTTCCTGTGGCTTATTATTGGTTGCAGTGCTTTTTAGCGGCATAGTTGCTGGCCTAGTTGTCCGGTTGTTCCAGAGCTTTTAAATACTCATAAATGGCCACCTGTGCACGGACCTTACGGCGATTGCCACGCGGTACATACTGGTTGCTCAGTTCTTTATCGATATAGCGTGCCTTGACCGTATCGCTGAACAGCAGCTCCAGAATGTCCAGAACGCGCTGCTTGAGCGCCGGATCCAGCAGCGATACTGCCACTTCGATACGGTAATCTATGTTACGGGTCATCCAGTCGGCGGAAGAGAGGTAAACCCGTTTGTCACCTTTGTTTTCGAAAACGTATACCCGATCGTGTTCCAGAAAACGGTCGACGATGCTGATAACCTGAATATTGTCACTAATGCCCGGCAGGTTGGGGATCAGCGAACACATGCCACGTACCAACAGACGGATTTTCACGCCGGCAGCGGCAGCGGTATATAACCGATCTACCAGCCCTTTATCCACCAGATTATTTATTTTCAACATAATAGCGGCGTTTTCACCGGCTAATGCGTTGGCAATTTCACGATCGATCAGATCGTACAGCATACGGCGGGAGTTCTGCGGCGACACCATCAGGTTGTCGAAGGAGACCGGCCGGTACGGATTTTCAATAAAATTGAATACCCGGCGTACTTCGTTAGTGATGCGCGAATCGGCGGTCAGCAGCGAGTAGTCGGTGTAGATACGGGCGGTTTTTTCGTTAAAGTTGCCGGTACCAATATGAGCATAGCGCACAATATCGTCGCCTTCACGGCGCGAAATCAGGAATAGTTTGGCGTGAATTTTCAGCCCCGGTGCGGAGAAGATCACGTGCACCCCGGCCTCGGTCAAGCGTTTGGCCCAGTGGATGTTGGCCTCTTCGTCGAAGCGTGCCTGTAGCTCCACCACCACGGTCACTTTCTTGCCGTTATGCGCCGCATGGATCATCGATTCGATAATGCGCGAGTCTTTGGCTACCCGATAGATATTGATTTTTATCGCCAGCACGCTGGGATCGAACGACGCCTGACGCAACAGCTCCAGCACGTGTTCAAAGGTGTGGTACGGGTAATACAGCAGCACGTCTTTTTCGCGGATGGCATCGAAGCCGTTGCGGAATTTATCGAACCAGATATGCCGCAGGCGCGGTAACGGGCGATTGACCAGATTGGCCTTGCCGACGTTCGGGAAGCTGATGAAGTCTTTAAAATTGTGGTAACGGCCACCGGCAATCACCGAGTCGTAATTGGATATCCCCAGCTTGTTGCGTAGCAGCTCCACCATCTCGTTGGGCATATCGCGCTGATACACAAAGCGTACCGGCTCGGCGGTCAGGCGCTGTTTCAGGCTCGACGACATCAGTTCCAACAGGCTGGATTCCATTTCGGTCACCAGATCGTATTCTGCATCGCGCGTCATTTTCATCGAATAGGCGTTGAGCGCGTCATAGTCGAAGAAGCCCTTGAAGATGTCGTCCAGGCAATAGCGCAGGATGTTATCCAACAGGATCATTGGCTTGCGTCGGCGGGGGGCTTCCGGCGGCAGATTGACGAAACGGGGCACTTTATCGGAAGGAATTTCCAGTAACGCATAATCGATGCGCGTACCGCGAATGATCTCCACCGCCAGATAGGTGTAATCGTCCTTCAGGAACTGCACCAGATTGGTGTCGTGATTGATCAGGATCGGCGTGATGTGCTGGCGCAAATGATGCTTGAAGTATTGCCGCAGCCAGATTTGCTGGTTCTCCGACACCTGGCGCTCGTTGATCAGGAAGATCTGGTTGCGCGCCATCTCCAGCAGCAGATCGTTGTACAGGCCGTCGAACTCCTGATCGGTCTTCAGCACCTTGGCCTGAATTTTTTTCAGCAAATGACGTGAAGCGCCACCTGAACCCTGTTCTTCGCTAATCAAGATGCGCCGTTTCAGATCGGCAAAGCGGACTTTGTAGAATTCATCCAGGTTATTGGAGTAAATGCCCAGAAATCGCATGCGCTCAATCAAGGGATTGCTCTTATCTGCGGCTTCCTGCAACACGCGTTCATTAAAGGATAACCAGCTTAATTCTTTGTCGATGTAGAGCTTTTCCTGACCCATTGCTACTCCAGTTCAATTTTAGAAAAGGATCGGACTTATCGCCGAATACCGCTCTAGTGTCCTTCTTCATTATTGCGAGAGATTGACAACAATGTCCAACATATCTGCGGAGTTATCCCGCCGCATTGCCCGCCACAAATTGTTATTCCTCCATCGTGGTACCCGGCAACTTTGTCATGCAAACGTCACAAAACTGACATAAGATGCCCGGTTATCTTTGGGTGCAAGCCCGACAACGGAACCGACGACAGGCAAATGGCACAGACAACGCTTAACCAACATCCCCGGGATCGCCTGCGTGCGCACGTTGATCGTGGCGTACAAGGGGCCGTGACCGTCAGCGGGCTGCTGGTATTGATGACGCTGATGCTGATCTTTGTCTATCTCTTGCTTTCGGTTTTACCGCTGTTCAAACCGGCCTCGCTAGGCACTTCGCGCGTATTGCCAATGAGCTACAGCTCCCCGGCGCTGGCCATTGGGATGGACGTACAGCAGCGTATTGGTTATCGCATCGATCGCCAGGGGGAAGGGCATTTTTATCCGTTGCAGGCACCGAGCAATAACCCTGCACAGCAAACGCTATTGAGCCAGCCTACATTATTGGCTCAGGCGGTTGGAGAGCGTGACCTGTTTGCCCTGGCTCGCGGGGATGGCCGATTGGTGGTTGCCCAAGCAGATTTTGCACCGGCGGGCGGTGGTGAACCCCAGTGGCGTTTCCCGCTGGGGCAGGAGCCCTTGGCGTTTGATCCCCATGGGCATGCATTGACATTGCTAAGCCTGGCACAAGTCCGCCAGGCCAATTTCCTGCTGGCGGCGGTAACGGACGACAATCGGCTGCTGTTTGGGCGTTTCAGCCCGACGCTTCAGGGCCAACCCACGGAAATCCCTTTGGCCGACGCACCACAACAACTACTGCTAACGCCGGATGGCCGCCAGCTTTATCTGTTAATCGGTAACCAACTGGCCCGCTATCAGATTGAAGGGACGCAACCGCAGCTGCGTGAAACGCGAATCCTGGGTGAACATCCTCCCTACCGCCTGACGGCGTTGCCAGGGGGGAGCGCATTACTGATCCAGGCTGGCGACGGCAGCCTGCGTGAATGGTTTGACGTGGAGAAAAACCAGCGCTACCAGTTAGCACCGATACAGCAATTTGCCCATCAGACTACCACGCAGGAGTTGTTGGTCGCCGAGCCGTATCGGCGGGTATTCGCCACCTTGCAGCCGCAGGGCGAGTTCGCCTTGTTTTCCAGTATCCAGTCCAAGCCGTTGCTCAAGGACAAGCTCCCCGCCAACGTACAACAGATGGCGTTTGCCCCACGTGGCGACGGTCTGTTGCTGGAAACGGCCCAGGGTTGGCAGCATTATGCCGTGGATAATCTCTATCCAGACGTCACCTGGCGTTCACTGTGGCAGCGGCTGTGGTATGAGAACTACCCTGAGCCGGCCTATGTGTGGCAATCCACCTCGGGGGAAGATAGCTACCAGGCTAAATTCAGCCTGATGCCGGTGATCTTTGGCACCTTCAAGGCGGCGGCGTACTCCATGTTATTCGCCATCCCGCTGGCGTTGGCCGGGGCGATTTATACCGCCTGCTTTATGTCGGCAGGGTTAAGGCGGGTCGTCAAACCGGCGGTCGAGGTGATGGGCGCGTTGCCAACGGTGGTGATTGGGCTGGTGGCCGGTATCTGGCTGGCACCGATGATCGAGCGTTATCTGCTGGCCGTGTTGGCTTTGCCGTTCTTGTTGGCAGGGGTCGTGCTGTTATGCAGTTGGCTGGTTAACCGATTTATGAGGCGGCCTTGGTCACCGGGTTGGGATTTACTGTTGCTGTTACCGGTGGTGGTGCTAACGGTTTGGCTGGCGCTTGCCGTAGGACCTTGGCTGGAGCTTAAGCTGTTTGGTGAACCGCTGCATTTCTGGTTGGGTGAGGACTTCGATCAGCGCAATACGTTGGTGGTGGGCGTGGCGATGGGCTTCGCACTGGTGCCGATTATCTTTTCGCTGGCAGAGGATGCGTTATTCAGCGTGCCAGCCTCGCTTAGCCGGGGTTCATTGGCTCTGGGGGCCACCCAGTGGCAAACCGTATTGCGAGTGGTGCTGCCCTCCGCCAGCGCCGGTATTTTCTCTGCGCTAATGATCGGTTTTGGCCGCGCGGTGGGGGAAACCATGATCGTGCTGATGGCCACCGGCAACACGCCGCTGATCGACGGCAGCCTGTTCCAGGGCTTACGGGCGATGGCGGCCAATATCGCTATCGAAATGCCAGAGGCCGTCACGGGCAGCAGCCATTATCGGGTCCTGTTCCTGACCGCGCTGGTGCTGTTCATCTTTACCTTTGTGTTTAACACGCTGGCGGAGGCGGTACGTTTACGCTTGCGTAAGCGCTATACGCTGAACCAGGAGACACCATGAGAAGCTGGGTTAAAAGCGGCTCCCCGTGGATTTGGCTGACGGCGGCATCGGTGGCCATCAGCCTGCTGGCGCTGATCGGCATTTTACTGCTGCTGGCCGGGCAGGGGACGCGTTATTTCTGGCCCAGCCCAGTCTATCAGTTCGAGCTGAATCAGACGGCCGCAGGCCCGGTAACGGTCGTGGGTGAGCTGTATCAACGGCAGACGATCTCGCGCCAGCAATTGCAAGACGCCGGTGTTGCATTGCCACCAGGAGAAGCACAAAGCTTTATCCGTTACTTGATCAAAGTGGGGAACCGGGAAAACGAAGGGCAGGATTTTCGTACTTTGCTGGCCAGTGACGTCAGTAAAATGACCACCCCTCGCGACTTATTGGTGTTGGAGCGCAACAGTCGCGGCACCGCTTACGGCTACCTGGCCGGTTTACTGGAAGATGGCCAACCGTTAACCGGCAGCGATCTGAGCCAGGCGTTGCAACAGCGCTTGCCGCAGATTGCGGCGCTGACGCGACAGGCACATGATATTCAGTTTCGCGACATGGCACGGATTAACGAACAGTTTGAGCATTTACGCCTGCATGAAAAGAGCCTGCAGCGTGAGAATAAGCTGGATGCGCGCTGGCAAGCCTCTATCCGTGCCGAACGGCAGGAGTTGCAACGCCAATACCGTCAGCTTGCAGGCAAGCTGCAAGGATTGGAACGCGATCGCCAGCGTGATGCCTTACTGCTGCGCGACATGCACGGGCAGGTTCACACCATTGCCCTGAGCCAGGTGCGCGATGCCTGGTATCCGAACGACATGAGCAGCGGGCAGAAGCTGGCGCACTGGACCAAGCAAATACAAAAATTTCTGACCGACAGCCCACGGGAAGCCAATACCGAAGGGGGCGTGTTCCCGGCGATCTTTGGTACCGTGTTGATGGTGATCCTGATGTCGATCGTGGTGATGCCGTTTGGCGTGATTGCCGCCGTCTATCTGCACGAGTATGCCGGTAATAATCTGCTGACGCGGCTGATCCGCATCTCCGTAGTGAATCTGGCAGGGGTGCCGTCGATCGTCTACGGGGTATTTGGTCTGGGATTCTTTGTCTATATGGTGGGAGGCTCGCTCGATCGGCTGTTTTACGCCGACTCCTTGCCGAACCCAACGTTCGGCACACCGGGAGTGCTGTGGGCCGCCTTGACCCTGGCCTTGCTGACCTTGCCGGTGGTGATTGTCGCTACTGAAGAAGGGTTGTCGCGCATTCCCGTTTCGTTGCGCCAAGGGTCATTAGCTCTGGGAGCCACCCGGGCGGAGACCCTCTGGCGGATCGTGCTGCCGATGGCGGCACCGGCGATGATGACCGGCCTGATCCTGGCCGTAGCACGAGCGGCTGGGGAAACAGCTCCGCTGATGCTGGTTGGCGTGGTGAAATCGGTACCGGTGCTGCCGGTGGACGATATTTTCCCCTATTTGCACCTGGAACGTAAATTCATGCACCTGAGCTTCCAGATCTACGATATGGCATTTCAGAGCCCCAGCGTAGAAGCAGCGCGGCCACTGGTGTTTGCCACGGCATTCCTGCTGGTGTTAATTGTTGTTGGGTTGAACCTGACGGCAATGGGTATCCGGCATTCGCTAAGGGAGCGGTATAAAGCATGGTCGCAGTAACAAGGTTAAATCTTTTGGGGAGTGCCAAATGAGTCTGATAACGCCGGGCAGCCTACCCCGGTTGGACGTCCAGCATCTTGCCGATGAGCATACCGCGCTGGCGGTCAACGGCCTGGATCTGTTTTATGGTGACAAGCAGGTGCTGCACAATATTTCCCTGCGCATTCCCAAACACCGGGTGACGGCGCTGATCGGTCCTTCTGGCTGCGGCAAGTCGACGCTGTTGCGCTGCTTTAACCGGATGAACGATCTGGTGGAGCGCTGCCGGATTGACGGCGAACTGCAGCTTAATGGCGAAACCATTTCCGGCCCGCAGATTGACGTTGCCGCTTTGCGGCGGCGCGTGGGCATGGTATTTCAGCGGCCAAACCCGTTCCCGAAATCGATCTACGAAAACGTGGTTTACGGCCTGCGCTTACAGGGCGTCCGTGACAGGCGCATTCTGGATGAAGCCGTGGAGCGATCCTTACGTGCCGCCGCGCTGTGGCATGAGGTGAAAGATCGGTTACGGGAAAATGCGTTCCGCCTATCCAGCGGCCAACAACAGCGGTTGGTGATTGCACGGGCGATCGCGGTTGAACCGGAAGTGTTGTTGCTCGATGAACCGACCTCTGCGCTGGATCCGATTTCCACCTTAACCATCGAGGAATTGATTTCGGTGCTGAAACAGCGCTACAGCGTGGTGCTGGTGACCCACAACATGCAGCAGGCTGCGCGGGTTTCAGATTATACGGCGTTTATCCACCAGGGGACGCTGGTGGAATATAACGATACCGACGCGATTTTCACTTCGCCACGCCAACGCCGTACAGAGGATTACATTACTGGCCGCTATGGCTGACGGGCGAGGAGCTTAATTGGCATGCTTGCTCGGCTGTGCGGTCGGTTGTTCCTGCTGTTCAGTTTCAACCTTTTTCAGTGTGGTCACTTTTGCCTGAGCGGGCTGGGCCTGTGGAGGCGTTTTTTGCATCAGTTGGGACTGACCAATAAACAGGCCGCCTTTCTCGATGGAGATTTCGTCGGCGAAAATATCACCGCGCATGCTGCCCTTCGGCTGGATTGACAGCGAGTCGGCGAAGCAACGGCCTTCAACGGGGCCATTGATCATGATTTGCTGGGCGCGGATCTCGCCTTTGACATGGCCGCTGGTTTCAATGCGCACCATGTGGCTGCAAATGATGTTTCCCTCAACTCGGCCTTCGACAATGATATTGCCATCGCCTTCGATCACACCGGTGAACAGCGCACCATTGGAGATAAAGGTGTCCTTCTTGGCACGGATTGGCTTGATGGCGTCGGCAACTTCAGGCAGGGCGTTTGGCTCAGAGTGAGCAGCCGGCTGAGGCACGGGCTGATCGATCAGCTCCTGCGCTTTTTCCTCACTAACGGCTTTATTTTTCTTATTGAATGATAGCATTTGATCCATCCTTGTTATTTTGTAGATAAACGCCAGCGTTGCCAACAGTGCCAGGACCAAGGCGGCCAGCAGCGCGCGTTTTAAGTAGATACCGGTGAAGCTGATCCCTGTCAGCCAGAGAACGATGGACAGCGCCCATAATCCCCAGACACACCATAATAAGTTGTAATTACGCATGTTTTTCAGGCCGTTTGAAGTCCATTCGCCGCGAAAGTGCGGGATGCCAGGCGGCAGCCAGCGTGACGGTTCCTGTAGGGCTATCCGTAGTAGCGAGTGATGATACCTAATAATGCTAGCTAATTCACCACTCGCTTGACCAACCCAGGATATTCTGAAGTTGCCAAAAAATTGATTATTTGTATGATTTTAAAGGTTAAATTGATTTTTTGCATGAATATCGAGTGCGGACACACTCTGTCAAACAACTCAACGACATTACTCCGGCAACCGGCGTAAGATGGCTGGTCACTCACATCTGGAGGTTGTATGTCTTTATCGATTTATGCCCATTCCCCATTGCAGTTTGTCCGTGGTTTGCAGATCCTGTCGGCGTTACTGAAAAAAGGTGAGCAGTTCTTGCAGCAGAAGCAGCAGGCTGAAAGCGTGCTGTTAGAAGCTCGACTGGCGCCAGATATGTTTCCACTGCTGCGGCAAGTACAAATTGCCAGCGATGCTGCCAAAGGCGCAGTGGCCAGATTAGCCGGGCAGGAAGTACCGTCCATGCCGGATAACGAAGCCAGCTTTGCCGAGCTATACCAGCGTATCGAAAAAACCATCGCCTATGTGCAGGGCTTCCAGGCGGCAGATTTTGCCGAGGCCGATGACCGCAACATTGAGATTAAAAGCAAAACGCGTGACTTCCACTTCACCGCGCAAGATTTCCTGCTGACTTTCGCCATCCCCAACTTTTATTTCCACCTGACCACCGCCTATAACATCCTGCGTAATCAGGGTGTGGAAGTGGGGAAATGGGATTATCTGGGCGCGAAGTAATTCTGTATCTTTCGGGGAGAAGAATATCTCCCCGATTGGCTGTTATTTAACCAATGGCTTATCACCAGACTGGGCAGTCTTGAACTTCGCCAAATACTGCGGCTGGAAGATGCACATGCGCAGCACGGTGCGGTATGCGCCGCTAACGAAGAATTCGTCAATCAGTTCGCCTTCGACCTCAAAGCCCAGCTTGCTGTAAATATGGATCGCCTTCGGGTTTTCTTTATCGACGATCAAATACAGCTTATACAGGTTAAGTACCGAGAAGCCGTAGTCCATCGCCAGTTTGGCGGCGGTGCTGGCGTAGCCTTTTCCCTGATGCGCCGGATCGATGATGATCTGGAATTCGGCGCGGCGGTGGATATGGTCGATCTCTACCAGTTCAACCAGCCCGACCTTGGCCCCTTCATGCTCGATGATAAAACGCCGTTCGCTCTGATCGTGAATGTGTTTATCGTACAGATCGGAAAGCTCGACAAAGGCTTCATAAGGTTCTTCGAACCAGTAGCGCATGACGCTGGCGTTGTTATCCATCTGGTGAACAAACGCCAGATCTTCCCGCTCCAGCGGGCGCAGCCTGACGTTGGTGGTGCTCGACATACAATCTCCTAGGTATCAGTAATCTGGCAAAAGTATAACCCCAGCAACAGATTCAAGGCGAAAAAAAACGGTACCGTGAAAGGCACCGTTTAGATTGCGGTTAAATTGCGGATCAGTCGGCGGCATAACCTTGTGCTGACAGGCGTTCGCCGTCCAGCCAGGCGGCGTTATCGCGCATTGCCAGCCGCCCTTCAATAAACCAGCTCACCACCAGAGGGTATATGGTGTGTTCCTGGGTCTGCACCCGCTCAATGACTTCATCTTCCTCGTCACCGGGGAAGATCGGTACCTTGGCTTGCAGGATCACCGGGCCACCGTCGAGCTGCTCCGTGACGAAATGCACCGAAGTGCCATGTTCGGCGTCGCCGTTGTCGATAGCCTGACGATGGGTATGCAACCCAGGGTATTTCGGCAGCAGGGAAGGGTGGATATTCAGCATGCGCCCGGCATAGTGCTGCACAAAGGCGTTGCTGAGAATGCGCATATAACCGGCCAGTACCACCAGATCGGGTTGGTATTGGTCGATAGCCTGCGCCAACGCGGCGTCAAAGGCTTCGCGATCGGCAAAGGCTTTGGCATCCAGCGCTTGAGCGGCAATGCCAGCCTCTTCGGCACGCTGCAGGCCATAAGCCTGCGCGTTATTGCTGAATACCGCCACGATAGTGGCGGCGATCCGGCCCTGTTGGCAGGCGTCGATCAGTGCCTGGAGATTACTCCCCTGGCCGGAGACCAACACCACAATCTTTTTCATCACTGGATGACCACTTGTTGTTCGTCAGAAGAAGCGGCCAGTTTACCAATCTGCCAGGCTTTTTCACCTGCGGCGGTCAATATTGCGATGGCTTTTTCTACCGACTCCTGTGGCAGCGCAATCACCATACCGACACCGCAGTTAAAGGTACGGTACATTTCATGACGGCTCACGTTGCCCGCTTGCTGCAACCAACTAAACACGGCTGGCCACTGCCAGCTCGATTCGTCGATCACCGCCTGCATCCCTTCTGGCAACACGCGTGGGATGTTTTCCCAGAAGCCGCCGCCGGTCAGGTGAGCAATCGCGTGCACTTCCACTTTCTCGATCAATTCCAGTACCGATTTGACGTAAATCCTGGTCGGCTCGAGCAGATGATCTGCCAGCGGTTTGCCTGCCAGGTCAGTGGTGGTGGGGTCGGTCTTGCTCACTTCGAGGATCTTGCGCACCAGCGAATAACCGTTGGAATGCGGGCCTGAAGCGCCCAGAGCGATCAGCGCATCGCCGGACTGTACTTTGCTGCCGTCGATGATCTCGGATTTCTCAACCACGCCCACGCAGAAACCGGCGACGTCATAGTCTTCACCGTGGTACATGCCGGGCATTTCGGCGGTCTCGCCACCCACTAACGCACAGCCGGACTGTTTACACCCTTCGGCAATCCCGGTGATCACGCTGGCGGCGGTATCCACATCCAGCTTGCCGGTAGCGAAGTAATCGAGGAAGAACAAGGGTTCAGCGCCCTGAACCACCAGATCGTTAACACACATCGCCACCAGATCGATACCGATGGTGTCGTGGCGTTTTAAATCCATCGCCAGACGCAGCTTGGTGCCCACGCCGTCGGTGCCGGAAACCAGTATCGGCTCGCGGTATTTTTGCGGCAACGCGCACAGGGCGCCAAAACCGCCCAGTCCACCCATCACTTCCGGGCGGCGGGTCTGTTTCACTACACCTTTGATGCGGTCTACCAATGCGTTGCCAGCATCGATATCGACACCTGCGTCTTTATAGCTGAGAGAGGTTTTGTCGGTCACTGCGCGATCCCCACGACGGTTTGCGGTTTGAGAACGGTGCTTCCGGCGGTGGTGCCGGAACCAGGCGCGGCAATTCTAACAGCGCAAGCAAACGTTTGCGAGAACCATGTGAGCCCGCTCGAACTTTTCGTCTTCTATACTGTTGATCACGCTTTTGTTGATCTCGATCCGGCTATTGGTAGTGGCGTCGGAAGCAAAAGGCGGTATAATCCGGCGATTTTTTTGGCCGTCAACCACCTTAATAGGAGAAAAATGATGAAGATCGTTGAGGTGAAACACCCGCTGGTTAAGCACAAGCTTGGTCTGATGCGCGAACACGATATCAGCACCAAACGCTTTCGTGAGCTGGCTTCTGAAGTGGGTAGTTTGCTGACCTATGAAGCGACCGCCGATCTGGTGACAGAGAAAGTTACCATCGAAGGTTGGTGTGGGCCGGTTGAAGTTGAGCAGATTAAAGGGAAGAAGATTACCGTAGTGCCAATCCTGCGTGCCGGTCTGGGCATGATGGAGGGGGTGCTGGAGCACGTACCGAGCGCTCGTATCAGCGTGGTTGGGGTTTATCGTGATGAAGAAACCCTGGAGCCGGTCCCTTATTTCCAGAAACTGGTTTCCAACATTGATGAGCGCATGGCGCTGGTGGTTGACCCAATGCTGGCTACCGGTGGTTCGATGATCGCCACTATCGACCTCCTGAAGAAAGCCGGTTGCAGCAGCATTAAGGTGCTGGTGCTGGTCGCCGCTCCTGAAGGGATCGCCGCGCTGGAGAAAGCGCATCCAGATGTTGAGTTGTATACCGCTTCGATCGATCAATGTCTGAATGACAAAGGGTACATCGTGCCTGGCCTGGGTGATGCAGGTGATAAGATATTTGGTACCAAATAATAAATAAGCCGACCTGAGAGTCGGCTTTTTAATGCCCTTTGGATTGCCAACCCTGACAATCCATTGAGCATTGATCACCAAGCCAACACAACTGATACTAACTCAGAGGAAAAACACCCCATGACCCGTCGCGCCATCGGCGTTAGTGAACGCCCGCCGCTGTTCCAGACCATCCCACTCAGCTTCCAGCATCTGTTTGCCATGTTCGGGGCCACCGTGCTGGTGCCAATCCTGTTCAAGATCAACCCGGCGACGGTACTGCTGTTTAACGGCGTGGGGACATTGCTATATCTGTTTATCTGTAAGGGCAAGATACCGGCCTATCTGGGCTCCAGCTTTGCGTTTATTTCACCGGTGTTGCTGCTGTTGCCGCTGGGGTATGAGGTTGCACTGGGTGGCTTTATCATGTGCGGCGTGCTGTTCTGCCTGGTCGCGCTGATCGTCAAGAAAGCCGGAACCGGCTGGCTGGACGTGATGTTTCCGCCTGCGGCGATGGGCGCAATCGTTGCCGTCATCGGTTTGGAGCTGGCGGGCGTGGCGGCCAACATGGCCGGGCTGTTACCGGCGGAAGGCACCTCCGCAGACAGCACGACCATCACTATTTCACTGGTGACGCTGGGTGTTACCGTATTAGGCTCGGTGCTGTTCCGCGGTTTCCTGGCGATTATCCCGATCCTGATTGGTGTGTTGGTAGGCTATGCGCTGTCGTTCTTTATGGGCGTGGTGGATCTGACGCCAATCCGTGACGCACACTGGTTTGCCTTGCCGACCTTCTACACGCCGCGCTTTGAGTGGTTTGCCATCTTCACCATTCTGCCTGCGGCATTGGTGGTAATTGCCGAGCACGTTGGTCACCTGGTAGTCACGGCAAACATCGTTAAAAAAGACCTGCTGCGCGATCCAGGCCTCCACCGCTCAATGTTTGCCAACGGGATTTCCACCGTGATCTCCGGCTTCTTCGGCTCTACACCGAACACCACCTATGGTGAGAACATCGGTGTCATGGCCATCACCAAGGTTTATAGCACCTGGGTGATCGGTGGAGCGGCAATTCTGGCCATTCTGCTTTCCTGCGTAGGCAAGCTGGCGGCGGCGATCCAGGTGGTACCGGTGCCGGTAATGGGCGGTGTTTCCCTGTTGCTGTATGGCGTGATTGGTGCTTCGGGTATCCGCGTATTGATCGAATCCAAGGTGGATTATAACAAGGCGCAGAACCTGATCCTGACCTCGGTGATCCTGATTATCGGCGTTAGCGGCGCGAAAGTGCATATCGGTGCAGCAGAGCTGAAAGGTATGGCATTGGCGACCATCGTCGGCGTCGGCCTGAGCCTGTTGTTCAAACTGATCAGCCTGTACCGCAAGGAAGAAGAAGTGATCGATGTGCCAGAAGAGCGACTGGACCAAAAATAATCGGCATAGGTCTATTAGCCTGCTGGTAGAGTGGGCCTGATGGTGATTGTGCCAATATTACTCACCTTAACGGTGGGAATATTGGCTTCATGGTCAGGCGATGTCTCTTGAGTGCTTCCAGGCCCACGATAGCCTGCTTGCTGCATCATGATAGCAGGCTATTGAGCAACAGGGGCGTGCATCTACCATAGGTTGCCCGCTTATAACCGATTACAGTAAAAGACCGGAATGTCGGTTTCATAGATAAAGTACCCTTGCTTACCTGCTGGACGTATGGTGTAGCCTGACAAACTGTTTATTTTAGAAAAAACATCTGGCACAATGCGTTTTTCGATATTTTCAGGGATGGTATCTCGGGCATATTTATTGATATAGAGGGTTTTAAAAAAATACAAGCCATTATCGTCAACTTGGTAGCTGACGATGATATCACGTCTGATAAAGTAAGTGTTCTTTCCATCATTAAAGTTTGCAGTTATTGAGAATTTACCTCTTCCATCATCTTTATCGCTGTCGCCCTGTCTCTTATACACATCTGACGCTGACGACGATGCCAACTAAAAAAGGGGGGGGGGGGGGGGGGGGGGGGGGGGGGGGGGGGGGGGGGGGGGGGGGGGGGGGGGGGGGGGGGGGGGGGGGGG
>NZ_JAELTL010000242.1:0-319 GCF_016428815.1 Serratia sp. ASV30
CGGCACGATCACCGAATGAGTAGGCAACTGCTGGCCAATCGGCATCGAACACACCGCCAGGCGGTGGCCGTCGGTAGCCACGGTGCGCAGCTCTTCCCCTTCGGTTTCAAACAGCATACCGTTCAGGCTGTCTCTTATACACATCTCCGAGCCCACGAGACAGGAGGTATCATCGCGTATGCCGTCTTCTGCTTGAAAGGGGGGGGGGGGGGGGGGGGGGGGGGGGGGGGGGGGGGGGGGGGGGGGGGGGGGGGGGGGGGGGGGGGGGGGGGGGGGGGGGGGGGGGGGGGGGGGGGGGGGGGGGGGGGGGGGGGGGGGG
>NZ_JAELTL010000243.1:0-319 GCF_016428815.1 Serratia sp. ASV30
CCGCCCAGGCCAACGCCCAGCCGCCGCAGGCCAAACCGGTGCCCACCAGCAGATCGAATGCGATCCAGATACCCCATGGGTAGCCGCCGTTCAGATCGGAAACATCGCCCAACCCCAACACCAGACGCTGTCTCTTATACACATCTCCGAGCCCACGAGACAGGAGGTATCATCTCGTATGCCGTCTTCTGCGTGAAAAGGGGGGGGGGGGGGGGGGGGGGGGGGGGGGGGGGGGGGGGGGGGGGGGGGGGGGGGGGGGGGGGGGGGGGGGGGGGGGGGGGGGGGGGGGGGGGGGGGGGGGGGGGGGGGGGGGGGGGGG
>NZ_JAELTL010000244.1:0-317 GCF_016428815.1 Serratia sp. ASV30
TCGATGCCGTTGTTCTTCGACTTCGACATTTTGCTCATGCCAGCATAGACCAGTTCACGGCCTTCAGGATCGGTTGCTTTGACAATGCGGCCTTTCTCGTCACGTTCGACGGTGGCATCAACCGGGGCTGTCTCTTATACACATCTCCGAGCCCACGAGACAGGAGGTATCATCTCGTATGCCGTCTTCGGCTTGAAAAGAGGGGGGGGGGGGGGGGGGGGGGGGGGGGGGGGGGGGGGGGGGGGGGGGGGGGGGGGGGGGGGGGGGGGGGGGGGGGGGGGGGGGGGGGGGGGGGGGGGGGGGGGGGGGGGGGGGGG
>NZ_JAELTL010000245.1:0-317 GCF_016428815.1 Serratia sp. ASV30
CCAAAGTTTTCTGTTCGCCAACTCGATGACAAGCAACGCGACGTGCTGTATCTGATTAAGTTTATTGAGCCCGCTGAAAATAATCATGGTGCCGAAGGGCTCGATGTTGGTTCGCAAACTACTCGGCCTGTCTCTTATACACATCTCCGAGCCCACGAGACAGGAGGTATCATCTCGTATGCCGTCTTCGGCTTGTAAAGGGGGGGGGGGGGGGGGGGGGGGGGGGGGGGGGGGGGGGGGGGGGGGGGGGGGGGGGGGGGGGGGGGGGGGGGGGGGGGGGGGGGGGGGGGGGGGGGGGGGGGGGGGGGGGGGGGGGG
>NZ_JAELTL010000246.1:0-317 GCF_016428815.1 Serratia sp. ASV30
CCCCCCCCCCCCCCCCCCCCCCCCCCCCCCCCCCCCCCCCCCCCCCCCCCCCCCCCCCCCCCCCCCCCCCCCCCCCCCCCCCCCCCCCCCCCCCCCCCCCCCCCCCCCCCCCCCCCCCTTTCCAAGCCGAAGACGGCATACGAGATGATACCTCCTGTCTCGTGGGCTCGGAGATGTGTATAAGAGACAGGGTCTGGTTGGTGCACCATCGTAGCAGGCCGTTAACGGCAGCGGCCAAGGCGTTAATGGCGCTGATGCTCAAGCCCAAAGCTGTGTAAATAAGAGGCGTTTTTGACGGAAAGCTCGGTGAATTTGTG
>NZ_JAELTL010000247.1:0-316 GCF_016428815.1 Serratia sp. ASV30
CCCCCCCCCCCCCCCCCCCCCCCCCCCCCCCCCCCCCCCCCCCCCCCCCCCCCCCCCCCCCCCCCCCCCCCCCCCCCCCCCCCCCCCCCCCCCCCCCCCCCCCCCCCCCCCCCCCCCTTTTTCACGCCGAAGACGGCATACGAGATGATACCTCCTGTCTCGTGGGCTCGGAGATGTGTATAAGAGACAGGGCCCGACGGCGATGGGGTGTAATCGGTGGTCAGATCAAACGACTCGGATGGCACACTGGTGTTGCCCGCCTTGTCCGTCGCCGTGGTGGTCAGTGAATGCCCACCTTCTGGCAATGGCGTGGTCG
>NZ_JAELTL010000248.1:0-316 GCF_016428815.1 Serratia sp. ASV30
GTTCCGCTGGCGCTGCCGGGCGGCCACCTACGCCAACTGGCCGGTGCTGCGTTATATGCTGCGCGGCAATACGGTTTCCGATGCCCCGCTGATTATCGGCAGCCTGGATCCCTGCTACTCCTGTACCTGTCTCTTATACACATCTCCGAGCCCACGAGACAGGAGGTATCATCTCGTATGCCGTCTTCGGCGTGAAAAGGGGGGGGGGGGGGGGGGGGGGGGGGGGGGGGGGGGGGGGGGGGGGGGGGGGGGGGGGGGGGGGGGGGGGGGGGGGGGGGGGGGGGGGGGGGGGGGGGGGGGGGGGGGGGGGGGGGGG
>NZ_JAELTL010000033.1:0-62692 GCF_016428815.1 Serratia sp. ASV30
GCTGGAAGCGGTGGATACCCGTTTGGAACAGGCAGCCCGCACCTTGGGCGCCAATCCGTGGCGGGTGTTTTTCACCATCACCTTACCGCTTTCGCTGCCCGGTGTGATCGTTGGCGTGGTGCTGGCCTTTGCCCGCTCTTTGGGCGAGTTTGGCGCTACTATCACCTTTGTTTCCAATATCCCTGGTGAAACCCGTACCATCCCGCTGGCAATGTACACCCTGATCGAAACGCCAGGGGCCGAGGCGGCGGCGGCGCGTTTGTGCGTGATTGCCATCGTGCTGGCACTGGCTGCCCTGATGGTTTCTGAATGGCTGGCCCGCTGGGGCCGCAAGCGTATGGGCCTATAGATGTTAGAACTGGATTTCTCCCAGCAGCTTGGCGATCTCAATCTCAATGTGCAGGCTAATCTGCCGGCTCAGGGGATCACGGCGATCTTCGGGCTTTCCGGGGCCGGTAAAACCTCCTTGATCAATGCCATCGGTGGCCTGACGCTGGTGCAGCAGGGGCGTATTGTGCTGAATGGCCGCACGCTGGTGGATACCGCCAGCGGTGTCTGTTTGCCACCGGAAAAACGCCGGGTTGGCTATGTTTTCCAGGATGCGCGCCTGTTCCCGCATTATCGCGTACGAGGCAATCTGCAATACGGTATGGCGGCCAGTATGCGCGGCCAGTTTGACAGCATTGTCGAGCTGTTAGGAATTGCGCCTTTGCTGAACCGCTTGCCTTTGACCCTGTCCGGCGGTGAGAAACAGCGCGTCGCGATTGGTCGGGCGCTGCTGACCGCGCCGGAACTGTTGCTGATGGATGAACCGCTGGCCTCGCTCGATATGCCGCGCAAGCGTGAACTGCTGCCGTATCTGGAACGGCTGGCGCAGGACGTCAACATCCCCATCCTCTATGTCAGCCACAGCATGGACGAGATCTTGCGCCTTGCAGAGCAGGTGATGGTGTTGGATCACGGCCAGGTGCGGGCGTACGGTGGGTTGGAGGAGGTTTGGGCCAGCAGCGCGCTGCGGCCTTGGCTACAGCGTGAAGATCAGAGCAGCGTGTTGAGTGTGAGCGTGATTGAGCATCACCCACGCTATGCCATGACCGCGCTGGCACTGGGCGATCAGCGGCTGTGGGTCGGCGGTATTGAAGCGCCGGTGGGCAGCCAAATGCGTATTCGTATCAACGCCGCCGACGTTTCTTTAGTGTTGCAACCGCCAGCCAACAGCAGCATCCGTAATATTCTGCCCGCCAAGGTGGTGGAGTGTCTCGATGTAGCAGGGCAGGTTGAGGTGAAGCTGACGGTCGGGGAAAACATTCTCTGGGCGCGGATCACCCCATGGGCTCGTGACGATCTGGCTATCAGGCCCGGCCAGTGGCTGTATGCACAGGTCAAGAGCGTGTCGATCAGCCGCGATGGCCCCTCACCCCAACCCTCTCCCACAGGGAGAGGGAGCTATTAGCCCCTGCTCTTTTGGAAGTAAAGAGGTCACCTCAGCAAACTCGATCGCCCCTTCAACCAAGCTGAATCTGCCGGTGCTCATGAAGAATCACGATACTTTCAGTCCAACTCGATCGGTTCCCTCTCCCTGTGGGAGAGGGTTAGGGTGAGGGGTATCTTGCTAATTCAGCACGCGAGAACGGATCACTTCGGCAATCCCCGGCTGCAGGTGATCGGCAATCACCAGATCCGCACGTTCCTTGATGGCATTATCGGCATTCCCCATGGCAACGCCCAGCCCAACGGCTTCCAGCATGCTCAGGTCGTTGTAGTTGTCACCAAAGGCGACCACCTGATCCATGCTCAACCCCTGTGACTCCACCCACTGCTGCAGGCGTTTGCCCTTGCTGTTGCCGCCTTTGGCAATGTCCACCTGATCGTGCCAGGACCATTCGCAGGCCAGGCCCAGCTCTTTTTCTACCATTTCGGCAAAGCTGCGCAGCGCCGGGAGATCGCTATGTGAAGTGGCAAACTTCCAGATGGCCTGCGCGTCATCCGCCGCCTGCATCAGGCTGTTGACCTGCAACAACGTTGGGCGCTGGGCTACCGGCAAAGTCTCTGACCAAGCCAGCGAACGGATCACATGACCGCTTGTCTCCTGATACAGCATGGCGTCGTCCACATACATCAGGCCGTGAATATCGTTTTGCTTGAGCAGTTGCAGTACCTGCTTGGCCTGCTCTTTTGCCAGAGGATCGGAGGCCAGTACCTTTTTCTGCTGGAAGTCATACAGATAGGTGCCGTTACAACAAATGGCTGGCGTATCGATTTGCAGCGCCTGATAGAACGGGTGGATAGCCACGTGATGGCGGCCGGTGACCACCACGACTTTCACTCCGGCGGCACGGGCTTCCTCCAGCGCGGCCAGCGACTGCGGTAAGATACGTTTCTGGTTGTCTAGCAAAGTGCCGTCTAAATCGAGGGCAATAACACGGTAGCTCATAGCGGTCTCATTATAGTTAGCAACAAAATTAGCTCGATGGTACACCGGATAACCATTCGATAAAACCGCGTTGAGGGACGCAGCCTAGGGTTGCCATGTCACAAATGTCGCGTAAGCTAGAACAAACTGAAACCGGTTACCCTTTCTCATTAAGGAGAGCAAATGAAGCAAATCGTTTATGTCGCCAGCCCGGAGAGCCAGCAGATCCACGTATGGCAGTTAGACGACAAGGGCTCACTGGCACTGCTGCAAACGGTCGAGGTGGCGGGGCAGGTACAGCCGATGGCGATCCACCCGGATAAAACCCACCTGTATGTCGGGGTTCGCCCGGCGTTTGGCATTGTCAGCTACCGTATTGCGGAAGATGGCACGTTGCATGAGGCAGGGATGGCACCTTTGCCAGGCAGCCCAACCCATATTTCCACCGATTTGCAGGGACGTTATCTGTTCTCCGCGTCTTACAGCGGCAACTGTGCCAGCATCAGCCCGATTGGTCATGATGGCGTAGTGCTTGCGCCTACCCAGCAGATCGATGGCCTGACCGCGCCGCATTCAGCCAATATTGACCCTACCAATCAATTGCTGCTGGTGCCGTGCTTGAAAGAGGACCGCATCCGCCTGTTTAATCTGAGCCAGCAGGGCCAACTGACGCCACACGGCCAAGAAGCCGTAGCGACGGCAAGCGGAGCAGGCCCGCGCCATATGGCATTCCATGGCAACGATAAATTCGCTTACTGCGTCAATGAACTGGATGGCACGGTGGACGTGTTCGCCATCGAAGCCAACGGTGGCAAATATACGCTGGTGCAAAGCCTGGACATGATGCCTGCCGATTTCACCGGCACCCGTTGGGCGGCGGATATCCACCTCACGCCAAACGGCCGTTTCCTGTATACCAGCGATCGCACCGCCAGCATCCTGACCGTATTCAGCGTCTCGGAAGACGGCGGCAAGATTGCGGTGGTTGGCCACCATGCCACAGAAGAACAGCCGCGTGGTTTCAATATCGATCACAGCGGTCGCTTCGTGATTGCGGCAGGGCAGAAATCTGGCCATATCGGTGTGCATCAGATTGACCAAGACAGCGGTGAGCTGACGGACGTGGCGCGTTACCCGGTGGGGAAAGGCCCAATGTGGGTGAGCGTGCTGGCAAAATAGTGGGTTAAAAAATGGGGCGAAGTGCTTCGCCCCTCAATGTTTCTCAGCTGTATTTTACCGTCAACGTCGCTTTGCCAAGGCTATGGAAGTGGATGTTAAAACCGACCATTGCGCCGCTCGCCTCTGCGTCCACTGGAATGCTTTCCACGTCCAACGCATGCACGGTGAACTGATAACGATGGCTTTCACCCTGCGGCGGAGCCGCGCCACCATAGCCTGCCTTTCCAAAATCGGTACGGGTTTGCACTGCGCCAGCCGGTAGCCCCGGTTTGCCGGAACCTGCACCTTGTGGCAGTTCATGCACGTTTGCCGGGATATTGGCGACCACCCAGTGCCACCAGCCGGAGCCGGTAGGGGCATCGGGATCGTAAACCGTGATGGCAAAGCTCTTGGTGCCCGCTGGTGCATCTTCCCAGGCCAGATGAGGGGAGAGGTTGTCCCCGTGGTAGCCCATGCCGTTAAATACCTGCCGTTCAGGCATTTTTGCGCCGTCTTGCAGATCGTTGCTGTACAAACGAAAAGCCATAATGACTCCCAGTTGTCTGAAATACCGAACCCCTAAGCTAGATCGGTTTGCCGACACAATACAACCTTAAAACCGTTACTCCACCGCAGCGGCGATCGCCGCCGTTAGCCGGGTGAGCTGTTCTGGCGTGATGATATAAGGCGGCATCAGGTAGATCAGTTTACCGAAGGGCCGGATCCACACGCCGCGTTCGACAAATCCGCGTTGCAGCAACGCCACATCCACCGGCTGATACATTTCCACCACGCCAATTGCCCCAAGCACCCGCACGTCGGCCACCTTGGGTGATTTCACCAGCGGTAGCAGCTGCTGTTTAAGCTGTGCTTCAATAGTGGCGACCTGATGTTGCCAGCGATTTTCCTCCAGCAAGGACAGGCTGGCGCAGGCGACGGCACAGGCCAGCGGGTTACCCATAAAGGTTGGGCCATGCATAAAGCAGCCTGCGGCCCCGTTACTGATCGTTTCTGCAATGTGGCGCGTGGTCAGGGTGGCGGAAAGGGTCATATAGCCACCGGTTAGTGCTTTGCCCAGGCAGAGAATATCCGGCACCACGTCGGCATGTTCGCAGGCAAACAGTTTGCCGGTGCGGCCAAAACCGGTGGCGATCTCGTCGGCAATCAGCAGGATTTGGTAGCGATCGCACAGTTCCCGCACGCGTTGCAGATAGGTTGGATGATAGATGCGCATCCCACCGGCTCCTTGCACCACCGGCTCCAGGATCACGGCGGCTATTTCCCCGGCGTGCTGCTCCAGTAATTCGGCAAACGGGACAATGTCCTGTTCGTCCCAAGGCTGGTCAAAACGACACTGCGGTGCGGTAGCAAACAGATGGGTGGCCAAATAGCCCTGATACAGGCTGTGCATGGAGTTATCTGGATCGCAGACCGACATCGCGCCAAAGGTATCGCCATGATAGCCGTGGCGTAAGGTCAGGATCCGCTGCCGCCGTTCGCCACGGGCCTGCCAATATTGCAGCGCCATTTTTAACGCCACTTCAACCGCCACCGAGCCAGAATCTGCCAGGAATACGCACTGCAAAGCCTCCGGCGTCATAGCTACCAGCTTGCGGCACAGTTCAATAGCGGCGGGATGAGTGATGCCGCCGAACATCACGTGCGACATTTTCTCCAACTGTTGCACGGCTGCCTGATTCAGTTGCGGATGATTGTAACCGTGGATCGCCGCCCACCAGGAAGACATGCCATCCACCAGCAGGCGGCCATCGTCCAGTTGCAGCTCGACGCCGTTGGCGGATACCACCGGATAGCAAGGCAAGGGTTGGGTCATGGAGGTGTAAGGGTGCCAGATGTGGCGCCGATCGAATTCAATATCGCAGGGAGAAACAGACATTAACCGTAAACCAAATTTTAATAGAATGGTTGACAGTATAATCGCAAACTTTACACTGACGACACTTTTTTCCCTTTTGGAGACGCCGTAAATGGCCGATCGCATTCGCTGGACAGTGGGGCAAGCCCAGGCCCTGTTTGACAAACCCTTACTCGAACTGCTGTTTGAAGCACAAACCGTTCATCGCCAACATTTTGATCCGCAACAGGTGCAGGTCAGCACACTGCTGTCGATCAAAACCGGTGCCTGCCCGGAAGACTGTAAGTACTGCCCGCAAAGTTCGCGCTATAAAACTGGCCTGGAATCCGAACGGCTGATGCAGGTGGAACAGGTGCTGGAATCGGCGCGCAAGGCTAAAGCGGCCGGTTCGAGCCGTTTCTGTATGGGAGCCGCCTGGAAAAACCCGCACGAGCGCGATATGCCTTATCTGCAACAGATGGTGCAGGGCGTCAAGGCGATGGGGATGGAAACCTGCATGACGCTGGGCACGCTGGATGGTGCGCAGGCCGAACGGCTGGCCGAAGCGGGGCTGGATTATTACAACCATAACCTGGACACCTCGCCGGAATTCTACGGCAACATCATCACCACCCGCAGCTATCAGGAACGCCTGGATACCTTGGATAAGGTGCGTAACGCTGGGATCAAAGTCTGCTCCGGTGGGATTGTCGGGCTGGGCGAAACGGTACGTGATCGCGCTGGGCTGTTGGTGCAATTGGCCAATCTGCCCAAGCCGCCGGAGAGCGTGCCGATCAATATGCTGGTAAAGGTGAAAGGTACGCCATTGGCCGATAATGACGACGTCGATCCGTTCGACTTTATCCGCACCATTGCCATTGCCCGCATCATGATGCCAACGTCCTATGTCCGCCTTTCGGCAGGCCGTGAACAGATGAGCGAGCAGACTCAGGCGATGTGCTTTATGGCCGGAGCCAACTCCATCTTCTATGGCTGCAAGCTGTTAACCACGCCCAACCCGGAAGAGGACAAGGATCTGCAATTGTTCCGTAAGCTGGGCCTGAATCCGCAGCAAACTGCCACCGAACAGGGTGACAATCAGCAGCAGCAGGTGCTGACCGAGCAGTTGCTGCACGCCGATACCGCTGAATTCTACAACGCGGCGCTGTAATGAGCTGGCAGCAACGGATCGAACAGGCGCTGGAGGAGCGGCGAGGAGCAGCCGCTTATCGACAACGTCAAGTGAATCAAGGCGGCAATGGCCGTTATCTGCAACTTGACGGCCAGCGCTATGTGAATTTTTCCGGTAACGACTATCTGGGCCTGAGCCAACATCCTGAGGTGATCGCCGCCTGGCAGCAGGGTGCACAACGGTACGGTGTTGGCAGTGGCGGTTCCGGCCACGTTACCGGTTTTTGCCATGCTCATCATGAGCTGGAGCAGCAACTGGCGGAGTGGCTCGGCTACCCGCGTGCGCTATTGTTTATTTCCGGCTATGCGGCCAATCAAGCATTGCTTGCTGCCCTGATGCAGGCCGACGATCGCATCTTGGCGGATAAGCTCAGCCACGCTTCTATATTGGAAGCGGCCACTCACTCACCGGCGCAACTGCGGCGTTTTCGCCATAACCAGCCCCAGGCGTTGGCCACCTTGCTGCAAAAAACCTGTGCAGGCCAACAGTTGGCGATCACCGAAGGGGTGTTCAGCATGGACGGTGATAGCGCACCGCTGGCCGAACTACATCGGTTGACGCAGCAGGCAGGTGCCTGGCTGATGGTGGATGATGCGCACGGGATTGGTGTTCGTGGCGAGCAAGGGCGTGGCAGTTGCTGGCAGCAAGGTGTACGCCCGGAGGTGTTGGTCGTCACCTTTGGCAAGGCATTCGGCGTCAGCGGTGCGGCGATCCTCTGCGATGAAACGTTGGCTGAGTATCTGCTGCAATTCGCCCGTCATCTGATTTACAGCACCGCGATGCCGCCCGCTCAAGCCTGTGCCTTGCAAGCGGCCTTAAGCTGTATTCAGCAAGGGGATGAATTACGTAGTCGGTTGCAAAAACACATTCAGCATTTTCGTGCCGGAGTGGCGGGTCTGCCGTTAACGCTAACCGCGTCAGATACCGCTATCCAACCGTTGTTGGTGGGGGATAACCAACAGGCGCTGGATTTGGCGCAGCGCCTGCGAGAGCAGGGGTTGTGGGTCAGCGCCATCCGTCCACCGACGGTACCACCGGGGGGCGCGCGGTTACGCATTACGCTCACTGCGGCACACCAGCCACAGGATATCGATCGCTTGCTGGAGGTATTGCATGACGTCTGTCATTGATACGGTGAACAAGCAGGCGGTGGCGGCGGCCTTCAGCCGGGCAGCGGCGAGCTACGATACCGCAGCGGTACTGCAACGGGAGGTTGGTGAACGCTTACTGGGGATGGGGCTGTCTCATCCAGGCCAACAGGTATTGGATGCCGGTTGCGGCACGGGCTATTTCAGCCGTCGTTGGCGCGATCTGGGCAAGCAGGTCAGCGCGCTGGATCTGGCTCCGGGCATGCTGGCTTTTGCCCGCCAGCAGCAAGCGGCGGATCGCTATCTGCTCGGGGATATCGAGCACATCCCTTTGCCGACCGCCTCGGTGGATATCTGTTTTAGCAGCCTGGTGGTGCAGTGGTGCAGCGACCTGCCTCTTGCGTTGGCAGAGTTGTATCGGGTGACGCGGCCCGGTGGACTGATCCTGTTTTCTACTTTGGCTGAAGGGGCTTTACACGAGTTAGGCGACGCCTGGCAGCAAGTCGATGGTGAGCGTCATGTTAATGACTTCCTGCCGCCAGCTCACATCGCCGCCGCCTGTCATCCCTACCGGCACCAGCTTACGGCAGATTGGCAAACGCTTAATTATCCCGACGTGATGACGCTGATGCGATCGCTAAAGGGCATCGGTGCGACTCACCTGCATCAAGGGCGCGAGGCTGGCCTGCTTTCACGCCAAAGGCTTGCCGCATTGCAGGCTGCTTATCCTTGCCGGGACGGGCAGTTTCCTCTCAGTTATCATCTGGCTTATGGAGTGATTTATCGTGATTAAGCGCTGGTTCGTCACCGGAACCGACACCGAAGTGGGCAAAACCGTGGTCAGCAGTGCCTTGCTACAGGCCGCCCGCGCGGCAGGATGGCGCTGTGCTGGTTATAAACCGGTAGCGTCAGGCAGTGAGATGACCGATGAAGGGTTACGTAACAGCGATGCGTTGGCACTGCAGAGAAACAGCAGCGTAGCGCTGGATTACGCCGTAGTGAACCCTTACACCTTTGCAGAACCGACCTCGCCGCATATCGTCAGCCAGGCCGAAGGGCGGCCCATCTCGCTAACACGGCTTTCCACCGGTTTACGTCATCTTGAGCAACGTGCAGACTGGCTTTTAGTCGAGGGCGCAGGCGGGTGGTTTACGCCGCTTTCTGAGCATGAAACCTTTGCCGACTGGGTGCAGCAGGAGCAACTGCCGGTGATCCTGGTGGTGGGCATCAAGCTGGGCTGCATCAATCATGCTCTATTGACTGCGCTGGCGATCCAACAGTCAGGTCTGACCCTGGCAGGCTGGATCGCCAATGACGTCACTCCGCCGGGAAAACGACATCAAGAGTACCTTGCCACTCTTTGCCGCCTATTGCCCGCGCCCCTGTTGGGCGAGATCCCACATTTACCGCAGGTAGAGCAGCAGGCATTGGGACAGTATCTCGATTTAACCAGGTTGAACCCTTAACCTGATGGCCCACGGAGGGGCCAGAATCAGTCCGTCAGATAGGCATCAATCAGCCCCTTATCCAACTGCCCCAGCGTGCCATTGGCCACGTTACGGCCTTTATCCATCAGACAGAAGCGGTCAGCCAGATGGCGGGCAAAGGGGAGTTGGTGCTCAACCAGCAAAATGGTCATGCCCAGCTCCTGATTCAGCTTACGGAGCACCAGGCCGATCTCCGTCGCCAGGGAAGGTGACATACCGGCGGTGGGTTCATCCAGGATCAGCAGTTCCGGTTCCAGCATCAGAGCGCGGCCTAAGGCCAACTGCTGTTGCTCACTTTGGCACAGGTCGCCCGCACGGCGCATACGCATCGCCTGCAGCCGTGGGAACAGATTGTAAATAATAGGGGGCATACGGCGGACCTTGCCACGCCCGGCCAGCAAGGCTACCTGCAGGTTCTCTTCTACGCTCAGTTGGGAAAAGATTTGCCGCCCTTGTGGCACGTAACCAATGCCCAGTAATGCCCGGTTTTCTACCGGCTGTGGCAACAGGTTTTGCGGTGGCTCATCCGCCAACTGCCAGGTCATACTGCCGCTGACGATCGGCAGGTGTCCCATGATGCAATTGATCAGCGTGGTTTTGCCCACCCCATTACGGCCAAGCAACAGGGTGCATTGCCCACGAGGCAACTCAAGGCTGACATCCCACAGCGTATGCTGTTGTCCATAATATTGGTTTACCGCCCGTAAGCTTAACATTTGGCATCTCCTCCAAGACCGATATTCACGTATGGGTAACGTTGACCGCAGCAAGCGGTGTCTCTCCCGGGTGTGGCAAATGCTGTGCTGATTACCTTAATCGCGGCTCAGGCTAAAAAATTGAAAAATGGCCGCTACCGGTCGTTTGGCGGCTCTAGGGGGGCTTTTTGGTATGCAATGAACTTTTTCGCCGAAGATAACCTTGTAGGCTCCAGCCGGTTTTGGCCAAAATTTGCCAGTTCTTCCGCAAGGTCAAGCCCCTGAATAAGTAAATGCAATTACCAGGCCATCAGGCGTTGCGCAACGAAAAAGTCAGTTTGTTACTGTTTTGTTAATTGAATTGAGCCCGGTGAGCAAGGGCTCTGCTAGGGCTTGAAGGTTAACTTGGGCGTTTTTTGCACCGTTACCGTGCGGCAGGGCAAGCTGTTGGTGCAAGCCCTAAAGGTTGTTGCCGCAACTTGCAACCCCTGGCAAGCGAAATAGGTAAAAGAAGAATTTTGTTATCACGGCTTTTAGCATTAATCGGCATAACCAAAGCGATAATATTGTCAAAAAATAACTAAAAAACCGGCTCCGTTGACGTTTCATTGGGAAAAGCGTTCTTTCCGCAACTCCCGCCCCCCGTGGGGTAGTGAGAGTTATCCACTATTCCTGTGGATAACCTTGTGCATTATACTTAGAAAAGCGGTGTGAACAGAGAGCGGGCGCGGGTTGTATGCAGGTTGTCCGCATTCTCGTCTTTTTATTAAATATATTTAATATCAATAAGTTAATTAAAATCAAGCCAACGAATACCGTTAACGTACCGATGGGCGATTTTTTAGCGTATTGACGGCCAAAAGTTAATTCGTGACGCAATCTGGGGATAACAGAGTGATTGACAATAAAAATGTCATGGTATTGTCACCTTGCCGGTGCGTTCGCGCCCCGTTAACGGACGCAATAGCGTAAATCCGCTTGAAGCTGGTTTTATATCCAGTATCATGGGCACTGGCGGAAATCTTCCGGTCTTTCCATAATTAGGCCGCTACCGTCTGGCCGCAAACCTGAAAGATGATGGGGATATGAGCAAACATTTCAAACTGCATTCCGAATTCAAACCGGCCGGCGATCAGCCACAAGCCATCCAAAAGCTGGAAGAGGGCCTGGAAGACGGCCTGGCGCATCAAACGCTGCTGGGGGTTACCGGCTCGGGTAAAACCTTTACCATCGCCAATGTGATCGCCGACCTCAACCGGCCCACCATGGTGCTGGCGCCCAACAAGACTCTGGCGGCGCAGCTGTATGGCGAGATGAAAGAGTTCTTTCCCGAGAATGCGGTGGAATATTTTGTCTCCTACTATGATTACTACCAGCCAGAAGCCTATGTGCCTAGCTCCGATACCTTTATCGAGAAAGATGCCTCGGTCAACGAACATATCGAGCAGATGCGCCTGTCGGCCACCAAAGCGCTGCTGGAGCGGCGTGACGTAGTGGTGGTGGCTTCGGTTTCCGCGATCTACGGCCTGGGCGATCCGGATCTGTACCTGAAAATGATGCTGCACCTGACCAAGGGCATGATCATCGATCAGCGTTCGATCCTGCGCCGTCTGGCCGAGCTGCAATATACCCGCAACGATCAGGCCTTCCAGCGTGCCACCTTCCGCGTGCGTGGCGAAGTGATCGACATTTTCCCGGCAGAATCGGACGAGTTGGCGCTGCGCGTTGAGCTGTTCGACGAAGAGGTCGAACGCCTGTCGCTGTTCGATCCGCTAACCGGCCAGATTGAGCAGGTGGTGCCACGCTTTACCATTTACCCCAAATCTCACTACGTTACCCCGCGTGAACGTATCGTGCAGGCGATGGAAGAGATCAAGGTGGAACTGGCCCAGCGGCGTAAAGTGCTGCTGGAAAACAACAAGCTGTTGGAAGAACAGCGGTTGACGCAGCGTACCCAGTTCGATCTGGAAATGATGAACGAGCTGGGTTACTGCTCCGGTATCGAAAACTACTCGCGCTATCTTTCCGGGCGCGGTGAGGGCGAGCCACCGCCAACCCTGTTCGACTACCTGCCCGCAGACGGATTGCTGGTGGTGGATGAATCCCACGTCACCATCCCGCAGATCGGCGGTATGTTCAAAGGCGACCGTTCGCGTAAAGAGACGCTGGTGGAGTACGGCTTCCGTTTGCCTTCGGCGCTGGATAACCGGCCGATGCGTTTTGAAGAGTTTGCCGCTGCGGCACCGCAAACTATCTACGTGTCCGCCACGCCGGGCAAATATGAGCTGGAGAAATCCGGCGGCGATATTATCGATCAGGTGGTGCGCCCAACCGGCCTGCTGGATCCGATCGTCGAAGTGCGCCCGGTCACTACTCAGGTGGACGATCTGCTTTCCGAGATCCGCAAGCGCGTGGCCATCAACGAGCGCGTACTGGTCACCACGTTGACCAAGCGTATGGCAGAAGACCTGACGGAATACCTGGAAGAGCACGGGGAGCGGGTGCGTTATCTGCACTCGGACATTGATACGGTAGAACGTGTCGAAATCATCCGTGATTTGCGTCTGGGCGAGTTTGACGTGCTGGTGGGGATCAACCTGTTAAGGGAAGGCCTGGACATGCCAGAGGTATCGCTGGTGGCGATCCTGGACGCGGACAAGGAAGGGTTCCTGCGTTCTGAGCGCTCACTGATCCAGACCATTGGCCGAGCGGCGCGTAACCTTAACGGTAAAGCGATCCTGTATGGCGACAGGATCACCGACTCCATGGCCAAGGCGATCGGTGAAACCGAACGCCGCCGCGCCAAGCAGCAGGCGCATAACGAAGCCAACGGTATCGTACCTCAGGGCCTGAACAAGAAGGTTTCGGATATTCTGCAACTTGGGCAACCAAGCAGCCGTGGCAAGCACAAAGGGAAGGGTAAAGCGGCAGAGAGCGCGGCGCAATACAAACTGCTCACCCCCAAAGCGCTGGAGCAAAAAATCCAGGAGTTGGAGGCACAGATGTATTCTCATGCGCAGAATCTGGAGTTCGAACAGGCCGCTGCGGTGCGTGATGAAATCCACCAACTGCGCGAGCAGTTTATCGCGCTATCATAGTGAACCCAAGGGGCGTGGTATGCGCGCCCCGGTAAATTTTCTTGCCGTATGCCCGTTTGCTGATTAAGGTGTGCGCCCCAAGTATTGAGATGAGTAGCCGCCATGACCGCAACCCCATCCAAAGACCCGTTACACGGCATTACGCTGGAGCAACTGCTGAACAAGCTGGTAGCCCAATATGGCTGGAACGGGCTGGCAGAGCGTATTCGCATTAACTGCTTCAGCAGCGATCCGAGCATCAAATCCAGCCTCAAGTTCTTGCGCCGCACCCCGTGGGCACGCAAGCAGGTGGAAGATCTCTACATCGACAGCGTTAGCGATAATCCTTGGCTCCGTGGTCAAGATTAATCGCGGCTAGCTAGCTGCACCAACGCGGTATCCAGCGCCTGGCGTAATAGCTGGCGATCGTGGCGATACGGGATATCGCTGGCTTCCAGCGGTTGTTGCACCACAATGCGATCTTGCATGGCGCTGGTATCCACCGCCGGGCCAACGATCACCGCGTCAATCATTTTACGGCCAATCTTTTCTTCCATCAGCGTCAGTTTGTCTTGCAGCGTCAGTGCGGCTGCGGCGACGCTCAGTTCGCGGCCCAGGTTACCGATATACACCATATTGGCGCTGCTGCGTCGCAGGGCCTGAGTCAGATCCTCAAGCAGCAACAGTGGCATCAGGCTGGTAAGAAAACTGCCTGGCCCGATCAGGATCAGATCGGCCTGCGCGATCGCCTCAACCGCTTCACGGGTGGCGTGTACCGGCGGGGAGAGCATCAGCTCTTGCGGCATGATCCTTAGCTGGTCGATATTCACTTCACCGTAGACCTGGTGCCCTTCATGATCGTGGGCCATCAGATCGACCGGCTGTTCCGACATCGGGATCAGCGCAGCGTCCACTTTCAGCAGGCTACGTACCAGATTGATCGCCTCCAACGGGCGTACGCTCAGGTGATCCAAGGCCTTTAGCATCAGGTTTCCCAGGTTATGCCCTGCCAACTCCCCGTTGCCGCTAAAACGGTATTCAAACATCGCCGAGGCGACGCTAGGCTCGGTAATCAGCTGATTGAGGCAATTACGGGTGTCACCCCAGGCAATGCCGCCTTCAGAACGGCGGATACGGCCGGTAGAACCGCCGTTATCGGTGGTGGTGACAATGCCGGTCAGGCGAGAACCCAACGAGGACAGTGAAGACATCACACGGCCAAGACCGTGACCACCACCTAATGCCACGACGCGATCAAGATCGGCCAGGGTACGGTTGCGCATAAAATTCCTTAACTCAGGGTAGGTAGACTGCCTGCATAAAGTAGCGGATTTGGCACAAAAACGCGATAAAGAGTGCGATTTGCGTGATTCTGGTCAATTCGCTGGCATAACGGTTGTTTATTATGGTTATCCAGACCTGAGAGGGTGAAAAATCGCTGTATACACAAGTATATAGCGTGAATCCACATTGGCTATCGTGGCTGTTTAGCGCTAGAATTCTCGGGAAAACCACGGTTTCGTTCCGGCTACTTGAGGTAGCGGGAATGGGATCAAAACTCCTAGCCTTGGTACCTACGTTGTTCTTTGGAGCGATAGGGTATCCTGGCCGTGGCGAAGTCAGCCACCAGGGTGCAGAGTGGAAACGCTCGCATCTCCCGTATTTGGAAGGTGTTACAGGTGCCGCAACTTATTGATGCTTTTGAGCGCAAATTCTACTATTTGCGCCTATCGATCACCGACGTGTGTAACTTTCGTTGCACCTACTGTCTGCCGGATGGCTATAAGCCGAGCGGAAGCCCCAAGACCTTCCTCTCTCTGGATGAAATTCGGCGCGTCAGCCGTGCCTTTGCCGAACTGGGTACCGAAAAGGTACGCCTGACCGGCGGTGAGCCTTCTTTACGCCGCGATTTTACCGACATCATTGCCGCCGTGCGCGAAAACCCAGCGATCCGAACCCTGGCTGTGACCACCAACGGCTATCGCCTGGCACGTGATGTAGCCAGTTGGCGTGATGCGGGCCTTACGGCGATTAACGTCAGCGTAGACAGCCTTGACGCACGCCAGTTTCATGCCATCACCGGCCAGGACAAGTTCCGCCAGGTGATGGAGGGCATCGATGCCGCCTTTACCGCCGGTTACAGCAAGGTGAAGGTGAATGCAGTGCTGATGCGTGATGTCAATCACCAGCAACTGGGCAGCTTCCTTAACTGGATCAAGGATCGGCCAATCCAACTGCGGTTTATCGAACTGATGGAAACCGGTGATGGCAGCGATCTGTTCCGCAAGCACCATGTGTCTGGCGAAGTGATCCGCCTGCAGTTGGAGCAGCAGGGTTGGCAGCGCCAAGTTCGTGGCCGCAGTGATGGCCCGGCGCAGGTATTCAGCCACCCGGATTATCAGGGCGAGATAGGGCTGATCATGCCGTACGAAAAAGATTTCTGCGCCAGTTGCAACCGCCTGCGGGTTTCCGCCATTGGCAATCTGCATCTGTGCCTGTTTGGTGAGCAAGGGATTACCCTGCGCGATCTGCTGGCGGATGACGGCCAGTTGGAACAGCTGAAAATGCGCATTCAAAGCGGGCTGCAAACCAAAAAGCAGACCCACTTCCTGCATCAGGGCAATAGCGGTCTCACGCAGAACCTCTCGTTTATCGGCGGTTGATACGATTTCCTGTAGCAATGGGGAACGTCAGATGATGAATACCAGCTCGAACGGTCCCCCTCTCACTAAAGGAGAGGGTTAGGGGTGAGGGGCCATCGACAATCAGGAGCACAACACACAATGAGCCAAACCAGCAGTGAATTTATTGCGGCCAAGATTGCCATTCTGACCGTTTCGGATCGCCGCACTGAAGTGGAAGATACCTCCGGGCAATATCTACAAGAAGCCGCGCAGGAAACCGGCCATCAGGTGGTGGCACGTGCCCTGGTCAAAGACAATATTTATCAGATCCGTGCGCAGGTTTCCGCATGGATTGCCAGCGATGACGTGCAGGCCGTGTTGATTAACGGCGGCACCGGCTTTACCTCCGGGGACAATACGCCAGAAGCGCTATTGCCGCTGTTTGACCGCGAAGTGGAAGGGTTCGGCGAACTGTTCCGCATGGTGTCATACGAAGAGATCGGTACCGCGACCATCCAGTCCCGCGCTTTGGCCGGTATTGCCAATCAGACGGTGATCTTCGCCATGCCGGGTTCCACCCGCGCCTGTCGTACCGCCTGGGAGCGTATTATTGAAGAACAGTTGGACGCGCGCCATCGCCCGTGCAACTTCTTACCCCATTTAAAGAAATAATCTATGACGCAGCTAACCCACATTAACGCCGCTGGCGAGGCCCATATGGTCGATGTCTCTGCCAAAGCGGAGACGGTACGTGAAGCCCGTGCCGAGGCTTTTGTTGAAATGCAGGCGGCAACGCTGGCGATGATTATCGACGGCAGCCACCATAAAGGTGACGTATTTGCCACGGCACGTATTGCCGGAATTCAAGCGGCGAAGCGCACCTGGGAACTGATCCCTCTTTGTCATCCGTTGATGTTAAGCAAGGTGGAAGTACAGCTCGAAGCGCAGCCGGAATTTAACCGTGTGCGTATCGAAACCTGCTGCCGTTTGACCGGTAAAACCGGGGTTGAAATGGAGGCGTTGACTGCCGCTTCGGTGGCCGCACTCACCATCTACGACATGTGCAAAGCGGTGCAGAAAGATATGGTAATTGGCCCGGTGCGGCTGCTGGCAAAAAGCGGCGGCAAGTCCGGTGATTTTAAGGTGGAATCATGATCACTATTCTGTTTTTCGCGCAGGTGCGTGAACTGGTCGGTACCAATATGCTGAGCCTGCCGGCGCAGTACCTTACGGTTGAAGAGTTGCGTAAATCGCTGTGCGAGCGTGGCGATCGTTGGGCGCTGGCGCTGGAGCCCGGTAAATTGCTGACGGCGGTCAACCAATCGCTGGTGGCCGCAGAGCATCCGCTGCAAGCCGGTGATGAAGTGGCTTTCTTTCCACCGGTAACCGGAGGTTAACAGTGGAAAATACTCGTATCCGCGTTGGCCAGGCAACCTTTAGCGTAGGTGAAGAATACCAGTGGCTGGCACAGTGTGATGATGACGGCGCAGTGGTGACTTTTACCGGCAAGGTACGTAATCACAATCTGGGGGATGAGGTCAGCGCGCTGTCGTTGGAGCATTACCCTGGCATGACTGAAAAAGCCCTTGAAGAGATTGTTGCACAAGCGCGGGCCCGTTGGCCATTGCAGCGGGCAACGGTGATCCATCGCATCGGTGATCTCTTCCCTGGTGATGAAATTGTGTTTGTCGGCGTGACCAGCGCCCACCGCAGCATGGCCTTCGAGGCGGCACAATTTATTATGGATTACCTGAAAACCCGAGCTCCCTTCTGGAAACGTGAGGCGACCGGGCAGGGAGAGCGCTGGGTAGAGGCTCGTGATACGGATAAACAAGCCGCCAAACGTTGGTAAATCGAGCTTCAACAGCGGAAATAAATCAATACCTTTGCCCGTTTCGCGTAGCGTTTTCTGTGATACGCTTACTGTTGGCAGGGGAAGTTCCCCGAAACTTGGCTCACATGTAAAAGGTAACCGTCATGGACCGATATCCACGTAATGGTTCGATCGTTGAACGTGCCAACAGCGGCATTCAGGCTTATATGGCGCAGGTGTATGGCTGGATGACCTGTGGCTTGCTGTTGACCGCATTTGTTTCCTGGTATGCAGCGCATACGCCTGCGATCATCAACTTTATTTTCTCTAGCCAGATCACCTTCTTTGGGTTGATTATCCTGCAGTTGGGCCTGGTGTTTGTGATTTCCGGCATGGTTAACCGCCTGAGCGGAACCATGGCCACTGGGCTATTTATGCTCTACTCGGCGCTGACCGGGCTAACGCTATCGAGCATCTTCATTGCTTACACCTATAGCTCTATCGCCAGCACCTTCGTGGTCACTGCGGGGATGTTCGGTGCGATGAGCCTGTACGGCTACACCACCAAACGCGATTTGAGCGGTTTCGGCAGCATGCTGTTTATGGGGCTGATTGGTATTGTGCTGGCGTCACTGGTGAACATCTGGCTGAAAAGCCCGGCGCTGATGTGGGCAATCACCTATATCGGCGTGCTGGTATTTGTGGGCCTGACGGCGTATGACACCCAGAAACTGAAAGCGATGGGTGAACAGCTGAATGCCGATGATAAAGACAGCTTCCGCAAATACGCCATCGTTGGCGCATTGACGCTGTATCTCGACTTTATCAACCTGTTCCTGATGCTGTTGCGTATCTTCGGCAACCGCCGCTAAAAGCGGAAAGTCGGTGTCCTCGCCCTAACCCTCTCCCTCAGGAGAGGGAACCGAAGGTGCCTCAGTTTTACTCTCGTAGTTAGCTCTAGCGCTGTACTAGCTCCCTCGCCCTTTGGGAGAGGGTTGGGGTGAGGGATAAAACGGGCTGGATCACCAATAAAACGCGATCCCCCAGACGCGAATATTAAAAGCCGGAGAGTGGTTAACTCCCCGGCCTTAGCTACGTTTCCACCATCATCAATCGATGAACCGGCGGATCCGTTCAGGCAATCTTGCGCCGGAACATGGCATAGGCTGCGCTACCGGTGGTGGCGGTAATCACCAACAGTGGCCATAGGCTGTGCCAGATGATGCTGAAACCGGCATCCTTGAGGTAGATCTGCTTGGTGATATCGGTGAAGTGGCGGATAGGGTTGGCCCAGGTGAGATGCTGAAGCCAAACCGGCATATTTTCCACCGGCGAGACATAGCCAGAAAGCAGTATCGCCGGCATCATAAACACAAACACCCCGATAAACGCCTGCTGCTGCGTCGCGCACAGCGAAGAAATCAGCAGCCCGAAGCCCACCAAAGACAACCCGTAAACCAGCATGGTGCCGTAGAACAGCAGCAACGAACCGGCAAACGGGATCTGGTAGGCAAAGATACCGATAAACAGCACGATCGAAGCCTGGAAGGTGGCAATGATCAGGGCCGGTACCGCTTTGCCGATAAAAATCTGCCAGGTGGTTAAAGGCGAAACCAACAACTGCTCTAACGTGCCTTGCTCACGTTCACGCGCGACGGAAAGCGAGGTAACGATCAACACGCCGATGGTGGTGATCATCGCGATCAGCGAAGGCACGACGAACCATTTGTAATCCAGATTCGGGTTATACCAGTTGCGTACCACCAGTTCGCTGTTGTTGGGCTTGGTACGCTGCCCAATCAGCTCATTCTGGTAGTCCTGGACGATCTGCTGCACATAGTTGGCGGCGATCTGCGCGCTGTTGGAGTTACGGCCATCGAGGATCAGCTGCAACGGCGCGGTATTACCGCTGGCGATATCCCGTGAGAAGTTGGCCGGGAAGCGGACCAGCAGCAGCGCTTTCTGATTATCAATAGTGGTTCTTATCTCCTGCGGGCTGCGCAACAACAGCACGTGAGAAAAGGCTTTGGCCTTGGCAAGGCGTTGAGTCAGCTCAATAGAGTGCTGGCCGCTGTCCTCACTGTACACCGCGATGGTGGCGTTGGTGACTTCCAGCGTGGCGGCGAACGGGAACAGCACCACCTGCAACAACACTGGCATAATCAGGATCGCGCGGGTCTGCGGATCGCGCAGTAGAGACTGCATTTCTTTAACGATCAACGTCCAGAGACGGTGAAACATGGCTTCCCCTTAATCCAGCCGCCGCTGGGTTTTCCAGGCCGTCAGGCCGATAAACACCACCGCCGAAGCGATCAAAAACAGCAGGTTAATCACCAGCACGGTGCCGATGTTGCCTGCCAGGAACAGCGTTTGCAGCGTACTGACAAAGTAGCGCGCCGGAATGATATAGGTCACCGCACGTACCACGGCGGGCATGCTGTCGATCTGGAAGATAAACCCAGACAGCATAATTGAAGGTAAAAAGGCGGCGTTCAGGGCCACCATTGCCGCGTTAAACTGGTTGCGGGTAATGGTCGAGATTAACAGCCCCATGCCGAGCGTGCTGGCCAGGAACAGGCTGCTGATCACGAACAACAGCAGCAGGGAGCCACGGTAGGGCACGCCGAGTACAAATACCGAAACCACCATACACAGCACCATGGCGATCATGCCCAGGAAATAGTACGGCACCAGTTTGGACAGCAGCAGCTCGCTGCGCGTGACCTGGGTGGAAAGCAGCGCCTCCATGGTGCCACGCTCCCATTCGCGGGCGATGACCAACGAGGTAAGAATGGCACCGATGACCGTCATGATAATGGTGATGGCCCCTGGAATAATAAAGTGCTGGCTGATGGCCGCCGGGTTAAACCAGTAGCGCATCTGGACTTCAATCAGCGGCTTGTCATCACGCCCCAGATCGGTGGCGCGCTGTTGCTGCCAGATTTGCCAGATCCCTTGGGTATAGCCTTGCACAAAGTTGGCGGTATTGGGTTCGCTGCCATCGGTAATCACCTGCAACGGAGCGCGGTCGTTGGGTCTTGCCAGATGCTCGGCAAAATCATTAGGGATCACCACCAGGCCACGGATACTGCCAGCCTGCATCATCTGGATCAGTTGCTGGCGATTATCGCTGACGGTGGGTTCGATATAGGGCGAGCCGATAAAGGCATTGGCCAGATCTCGTGCCTCTTCGCTTTGCTGTTCCATCAGGATCCCCAGCCGCAGCTTGCTGGAATCCAGGTTGATGCCGTAGCCAAAGATAAACAGCAGCATCAGTGGAATGACAAAAGCAATCAGCCCGCTGCTGGGATCACGCAGGATCTGCCGGGTTTCTTTCAGGCATAACGCCCGCAGTCGCCGCCAGGAAAAGCCGTTGTCGCTGCTCATGTTGTCTCCTCCCGATCGTAGCCCTGCACCAGTTCGATAAACGCCTCTTCCATCGAAGGGTTGGGGTTTTGCTCGCTGACTATCTGCTGTTTGAGATCGTCTGGTGTACCGGCGGCGATAATTTTGCCGCGATATACCAGGCCGATGCGATCGCAGTATTCCGCTTCATCCATAAAGTGGGTGGTGACCATCACCGTCACGCCTTTATCCACCATGCCGTTGATGTGCAGCCAGAACTCGCGCCGGGTCAGCGGATCGACGCCCGAGGTGGGCTCATCAAGAAACAGAATGTCTGGCTCATGCATCAGCGCGCAGGCCAGCGCCAATCGCTGTTTGAAACCGAGCGGTAGCGAATCCGGCGTTTGGTTGAGGATCGGGGCGAAGTTGAAGGCGCGAGACATCTCGTCAATTTTATCGCGCTGGCTCTTGCCACTCAGCCCATAAACGCCGGAGAAAAACTTCAGGTTCTGCGCCACCGTCAGGTTGCCATACAGCGAAAATTTCTGGGCCATATAGCCCAGGTGCTGGCGCGCCTTGCCCGAGCTGGTTTTTAGATCCATACCGAGCACCAGCGCTTTGCCATCGCTGGGCACCAGCAGGCCACACATCATCTTGAAAGTGGTGGATTTACCTGCGCCGTTGGGGCCAAGCAGGCCAAAGATCTCGCCGCGCTGCACTTTGAAATCCACATGGTCGGTGGCCGCAAAGTCGCCGAATTTTTTGGTCAACCCTTGCGCTTCGATCACCGTTTCCGAGCTGTCTCCCGTTACCGTGGGCATGATCTCGGCCAAGGCTGATTTACTGTTCGGGCCGCCGCCTAACAGATCGATAAACGCATCCTCAAAACGCGGTTCGGCCTCGGTTAATTCGGCCTGAGGTAGATCCAGATCCCGCAATACTTGCTGATGATCTTCGCCCTGTTTGAGGATCAACCGCAGATATTTCCCCTGGATCACACCGTCGCTAACCGCAGGCAGACAGATCGCCCGTTGCAACAGCGCCCGGTGGCTACCCGCTGGGGTATCGATCAAGATGGTACGGCCAGCCATACGCTGGGTAAGATCCTGTGGCGCACCGCTAAATAGCAGTTCGCCTTCGTTCATCAGCAGCACTTCGCGGCACTGCTCAGCTTCGTCAAGATAGGAGGTACTCCACAGGATCAGCATGCCGTCGTTGGCCAGCTCATGCACCATTCGCCAGAGTTCACGACGTGAAATGGGATCGACGCCGACGCCGGGCTCATCCAGCAGCAATACCTGGGGTTGGCCAAGCAGCGTACAGGCCAGCCCGAGCTTTTGTTTCATCCCGCCGGAAAGCTTGCCCGCCAGCCGTTCGGTAAAGCGGGTCAGATCGGTAAACGTCAGCAACCGCTCAAAGGTTTGCTTACGCAGATCGCCGGTGACTCCGCGCAGATCGGCATACAGCGTGAGATTTTCCATTACCGTCAGATCTTCATACAGCCCGAACTTTTGCGGCATGTAACCGAGAATGGCGTGCAACTGGCGATCTTGTGCGATCGGATCCAACCCCGCGACGGTCAGCTTGCCGCTGCTGGGGAGCAGCAAACCTGCCAACATGCGCAGCAGGGTAGTTTTGCCTGCGCCATCGGGGCCAACCAGTCCGGTCACCGCGCCACTGCGCAACGTGGTCGTCAAGCTGGCCACCGCCGGTTTATCGAGTGATGGAAAGCGTTTTTCCAACGCCACCAGTTCAATCGTATGTGCCTGTGCCATCACGGTTCCTTACGGTTTTGTGAAATGGACGGTTACCGGCATCCCCTGACGCAAGGCGTCATCGGCATCGTTGACAATGATCCGCAAGCGGTAGACTAGGTCGGTACGCAGATCCGGCGTTTCTACGCTTTTGGGGGTGAACTCCGCAGTGGGGGAAACAAAGCCGATCTTGCCGTGATAAGGCTTGCCAGGGCGGCTGTCGGTCTCGATCAAAACTTCGGTACCTGGCGTAGCGCTACCCAGGCTGGTTTCATTGATGTAGGCACGAACCCATACCGGCCGGGTCAACGATAGGGTAAACACTGTGCTGCCAGCGCTGAGCATGGTGCCTGGCTCCACGGCTCGCGTCATAACCGTACCAACGGACGGAGAGAGCAGGGTGGTGTCATGCAGATCCAACTGGGCTTGCGCCAGTGCCGCCTCGGCTAGTGCCAGATTGGCATTGGCCTCTTCGATTTCCTGCGGGCGGTTACCGGTCAGGTATTGCGACAGTTTGTCTTTCGACGCCTGCAAATTTGCCTGCGCCTGATTACGCGCGGTGCGGGCATCTTCCAGGGCGTCGGCTGAGGTGGCCTTTTTCGCCCATAGCCCCTGCTGGCGTTGGAAGAAGCTGTCGGCATAGCTGAAGGCCGACTGGCGTTGCGCAACTTCGGATCGCACCTGGGCAATCTCCTCATTGCGGTAGCCTGCCTGCAATAAATCCAGCTTGGCTTTGGCGCTGGCAACGTTGGCCTGTGCCTGTAGCAACGCGTTCTGGTAAGGCGCATCGTCCAGTTTACCCAGCAACTGCCCCTGTTGCACGCTGTCCCCTTCGTCTACCGCCAGCGAGGCCAACCGGCCATTAACGCGGAAGCCCAGGTTTACCGTGCGGATATCCACATTGCCATACAGCATCAAAGGCTTGTCCTGCTGGCGTTGATAAGACCAGAAACCATAGGTCGCAGCGGCGATCAGCACGATCGCTACACCCACAATGGCAACTCTTTTCTTGTTCATAATATTCCTTGACTGCAAGACGGAAAGTTAGACGGCATAACGCTGGCGTAGCCCGTTAACCAGAATGTCGATATGTTCGGCCAGCACCTCGCTAATCTGCTGGGCTTCTTCTGCCGCGATCTGATGCCAGCCTGCCTGTCGTAGCAAGGTTTCACGGCCAACGCGGAATGCCAGTACCTCACCGATCAGCGCATGGGTATGCAAGACGATTTTGGTGGAGCGCTCATCGATACCGGTGTAGCCCGCTAACAGGCGACAAAGTACGTGATGCAGCGGGGCTATCACCTGCTGGTGGATCAGCGGATAGGCATCCGTTGGCGAAAGCTGTTCGCGAGACATGATCTTGCTCAGGTTGAGCGTGTGGGGTTGAGTCATCAGTTGGCTGAAGGCCAGCAACCCGCTTTTGAGATGGTATAGGTAGTGTTCTGGCTGGCGTTGCTCCGCGGGCAGCAGGTAGAAACGTTCGATTTCTTCGCTCAGTGGGCGGAAGTTTTGTTGGATAAAGTCGGCAATCCATTGTGCTACCGCCAGATATAACCCCTCTTTCGAGTTGAAATAATAGGTGATGGCGGCAATGTTTTGCCCCGCACGCTGGGCGATTTGCCGCGTGGTGGCGCCCGAAAGGCCATATTCGCCGAACACTTCAATCGCGGAGGTGAGCAGTTGTTGGCGCGCTTGCTCACCACGTTTGAGAGGGCTTAGCGGCGGATTTTCTGCAGTGGACATAGGTTGACCCAATAAGTTAATCAATCATATGATTAACTTTAGGCCGGGCGGGCTAAAATGTAAACCACAGGCCAGAACATTTTGCTTTTCCGTGAGCTTGCTCGGCGAAAAGTGCGGTGAACACGTAAAATTGCCTATTCTTGTTCAATTTCTGCTACACTCTCGCGCTTGGTGCACTGCAGTTTGTGCCAATCCCTCGAGGTCATGCCGAGGATCTGCCGCAAAAAAGTGCGAGCACTTCCTTATGCCCCGTCTGATAATCCTCCCGGAAACTGCACCGAACATTTGTTTAGGTTAGGGGGGATCTGGAGTTTTTCTCTACTATGTCATTTGAAACCCTCGGCTTAAGTGCTGAAATTCTGCGCGCTGTTGAAGAACAGGGCTATCGCGAACCTACGCCAATTCAACGCCAGGCAATCCCGGTGGTATTGGCAGGCCGTGACCTGATGGCCAGCGCCCAGACCGGTACCGGTAAAACAGCTGGTTTTACCTTGCCGCTATTGCAGTTGCTGAGCAAACACGATCACCCAATCAAAGGCCGCCGCCCGGTGCGCGCGTTGATCCTGACGCCAACCCGTGAACTGGCTGCGCAAATCGGTGAAAACGTTGAGGCTTACAGCAAACACCTGCGCCTGCGTTCGCTGGTGGTGTTTGGTGGTGTGAGCATCAACCCGCAGATGATGAAGCTGCGCGGCGGCGTCGATATCCTGGTGGCAACGCCGGGTCGCCTGCTGGATCTGGAACATCAGAACGCGGTTGATCTGTCTAAAATTGAAATTCTGGTGCTGGACGAAGCCGACCGCATGCTGGATATGGGCTTTATCCATGATATCCGCCGCGTGCTGTCCAAGCTGCCTGCCAAGCGTCAGAACCTGCTGTTTTCTGCGACCTTCTCCGATGAGATCAAAGGGCTGGCCAGTAAACTGCTGACCAACCCGGCCTCGGTAGAAGTGGCTCGCCGCAACACCGCTTCCGAGCAAATTGAACAGAGCGTTCACTTTGTCGATAAGAAGCGCAAGCGTGAACTGCTTTCCCAGATGATCGGCGAAGGTGACTGGAAGCAGGTGCTGGTATTTAACCGTACCAAGCACGGTGCCAACCATTTGGCCGAACAGCTGAATAAAGATGGCATCACCGCTGCGGCTATCCACGGCAACAAAAGCCAGGGCGCACGTACCCGCGCATTGGCAGACTTTAAAGACGGCAAAATCCGCGTGCTGGTAGCTACTGATATCGCTGCACGTGGCCTGGATATCGATCAGTTGCCACACGTAGTGAACTACGAATTGCCAAACGTACCGGAAGATTACGTCCACCGCATTGGCCGTACCGGCCGTGCCGAACGTACCGGCGAGGCGATCTCGTTGGTCTGTGTGGATGAACACAAACTGCTGCGTGATATTGAGCGCCTGCTTAAGCGTGAGATTCCACGCATTGCCCTGCCAGGCTATGAGCCGGACCCAAGCATCAAAGCCGAACCGATCATCAATGGCCGTCAGGCTGGTGGTGGCCGTGGTGCTCCACGTGGCAACGGCGGCGGCGCTCCGCGTACCGGTAACGGTGGCGGCCAGCGTAGTGGCAATGGTGGCGGTCAGCGTGAAAATCGCGGCGGCGGTAGTGCTCGCCCACAGGGTGAAGGCAAACCACGTTCAGGTGCTCCATCGCGCCGTCCGCATAGCCGTAAACCGTCTGAGTGATCCTCGATTGATGATCTATACTGAACCGCCATTTATTGGCGGTTTTTTTTCGCCTGTTTCAGGAGATCCAGATGAAATTGAAGTGTGCAATTCTTGATGATTACCAAGGTGTAGCGCTGAAGATGGCGGATTGGTCCGTCCTTGGCGAGCAGGTTGAGGTTTTCTCCCTGCGTGAGCATATTGACGATGAAGACCAACTGGTGAGCCGCATCAAAGACTGCGAGATCGTGGTGATAATGCGAGAGCGCACGCCGTTCACCGCCGCATTGCTTGCTCGTTTGCCGAAACTGCAACTGCTGATCACCTCAGGCATGCGTAACGCTTCGATCGACTTGCCAGCGGCAACCCGGCAAGGCGTCACCGTTTGCGGCACCGCCAGCGGTTCTGAAGCGCCGATGGAACTGACCTGGGCGCTCATCCTCGGTTTGGCCAAGCATCTGGTGGCTGAAAGCAGCGGATTACGTGCCAACGGACCTTGGCAGCAACATGTTGGCATCACCTTGCATGGCAAAACGTTAGGCCTACTGGGGCTGGGCAAGATCGGCGGCCAGATGGCGAAGGTGGCTCAGGCATTTGGCATGAACGTCGTGGCCTGGAGCCAAAATCTGACGGCTGAAAGGGCACAGGAATTCGGTGTGCAACTTGCCGGGTCAAAACAGGCGCTGTTGGCAGCGAGTGACTTTGTTTCGGTGCATCTGGTGTTAAGCGATCGCAGCCGTGGGCTGATCGACCGCCAGGCGTTGGCACAGATGAAAAACAGCGCCTTCCTGATTAACACCTCGCGCGCAGCGATTGTCGATCAGCAAGCTTTGGTTGAAGCGCTGCAAACCGGGCATATCGCCGGTGCCGGGCTGGACGTGTTTGAAGTAGAGCCACTGCCCGCCGATCACCCATTGCGCCGCTTGCCCAACGTGCTGGCTACGCCGCATGTGGGTTACGTCGCGGATGATAACTACCGCACCTATTTCCGGGAAGCGATTGCCGATATCCAGGCGTTTATTGCCGGTGAGCCGGTGCGTAAGCTGGGGTAATTTTATCGGCGGGAGGCTTGTTGGCACCGCCTTTCGCCCGTATCATTGCGCCCTCTTTGATTGCAGGGGTAGGCATGCGCGTATTATTGGCTCCAATGGAGGGGGTACTCGACTCTCTGGTGCGGGAATTGCTCACCGAGGTGAACGATTACGATCTCTGCATCACCGAATTCCTGCGGGTCGTCGATCAACGGTTGCCGGCCAAATCCTTCTACCGGCTGTGCCCGGAACTGCACCATGCCAGCAAAACGCCATCTGGCACCCAGGTGCGGGTGCAACTGCTTGGCCAGTATCCCGAATGGCTGGCAGAAAACGCCGCTCAAGCAGTCGAACTGGGTTCTTACGGTGTCGATCTGAACTGCGGTTGCCCGTCCAAACATGTCAACGGCAGCGGCGGCGGGGCCACCTTGCTCAAAGATCCCGAACTGATTTATCAGGGGGCCAAAGCGATGCGCGCTGCGGTGCCAGCGCATCTGCCAGTGACGGTAAAAGTGCGCTTGGGTTGGGATTCAGATTCCCGCAGCTTTGAAATTGCCGATGCGGTGCAGCAAGCGGGCGCGACCGAAATCACCATCCATGGCCGTACCAAAGAGGACGGTTATAAAGCCGATCGCATCAACTGGCAGGCGATCGGTGAGATCCGCCAACGTTTGAGCATCCCGGTGATCGCCAACGGGGAAATCTGGGACTATCAAAGTGCGCAGGCGTGTATGCAGGCCACCGGCTGCGACGCGGTAATGCTGGGGCGTGGCGCGTTGAACATCCCCAACCTGAGCCGGGTGGTGAAATATAACGAACCGCGTATGCCTTGGCCGCAGGTGGTACAGCTATTGCAAAAGTACGTGCATCTGGAAAAGCAGGGCGATACCGGTTTATACCACGTCGCCCGCATCAAACAGTGGCTCAGTTACTTGCGCAAAGAGTATCAGGAAGCCACGGAGCTGTTTACCGAGATCCGCACGTTAAACAACTCCAAGGATATTGCGCGGGTGATTTGCCGCTAACTACTGAGTTCAATGGCAAAATAGTGCCGCAACGCTTCCAGCCGTTCTTCTTCTGAATGCAGCGTCGACTCCTTACGGTGATGGTTTTGGGTCACGATCAGCTTTAACTCGCTGAGGGTGATGCGGCCATCTTCTGTGGGGCGGGAGCACACCAGCTTTTGGGTAAAGTGCGACTGTGGCGAAGTGCTGTGATAGTGGCACATGTCGTTAAATTCTTCTGGCTGCCGGGGTTGCAGGGTAAAGCGATACAGCGTCTTGGCGTGGGAGGTCCGATCGCCGTTGCGGCGCTCCAGATGATACCACTCGCCATCTTGCTCAAGATGAAAGGTGCCGCTGGCCTGTGGTTGTTGCTCGGTAGTGGTGATTTTCAGCGGGGCGAGGAAAGAATCGCCAAAGCCTACATCGACCAGATACGGCTGATCCAAGGTCACCATTAGCGCCATATGGTCAAACGGCGGGCCAAAAGAGCCATCTCTTGCGTGGACTTCCCCGGATATAAACGCCACCTTAAAGCCGATCTGCTGCAACAGCAGGGCGAATATCCGGTTCAATTCATAACAAAACCCCCCGCGATTATGCTCGACGATTTTGCTGAACAGCCCGCCCTCGCTAAGATCGATCCTCTGATGATAGATAATGCTTAAATTCTCGAAGGGCACCGCCAGCATATGGCAGCGATGCAGCTGTTGCAGCGTTTGCAGATCGGCCTGTGGTGTGCCTGTGAAACAGATGTGTTGCAGATAGCGTGGTATGTCCACCAGAATTCTCGCTATACGGGAAATTTTGCATAAATTAGCGGGAATTGTGGCCGTCGGGGAAGCAATATGTGCGGTGCTGAAAATCGCTGGCGTAGAGCCGCTTGTGCAAATTCATTACACTCGTCTTCCTGACTGGTCGTGGCCACCGAGCTTGCAAGCATGTGAAAGCCGTCTGTAATTAACCAGAAAGACAAATGCGTATCGATTTCAGTCCGTTTAAAATGAGCGATTTAGCCAATAAACGTATGTTGTTAAAAACAGTATTGACATAGTTTGAAAAAGTCGTAGATTAGTATCCAGCAGCAGGAAATTGATAGTTAGCTGCTTAGCTAAATAACAGATTGAAAGGTTATCTTTAATAAGTTGTTTAGTGATATTGCGATAAAGGCCACGAAGTTCTGTTGTATGGGGAAGTCGTCGTTGAGGAGCCAGTTCGGACTCAAGGACAATGCTTTAAGGCCACGTAGTCAGTACCGATGATCGCAGGGTGTGTACCATACGCGATGATGTAAGGCTCTGTTTCTCAAGTGTTAATGTTGCAACTTGTTAATTTTATCCTGTAAGTTTGTTGCAATGAAAGTAAAGCCATGCGTCAATAGTTTATATCGCGAGGGGGAATGTACCAGTTTAGCTTGCTTTACCTTGGCTAATTATTATGAGGTAGGTGAGTCGAAATTTGTAAATCAGTCAGTATAGGGGAGGATGTAGTTAGCTTTTTAATACCCAATATTATCTGTGATAAACAAGTACATTTTAAGCAATATCGAAAGTAGTACCCAGTTAGTAAGTTGATTAATGTTGAATTTTAAATATGCAGTAACCTAAAAGCCCTGGCAAATATTGTCAGGGCTTTTTCGTTTTATCCTTTTGCCATTGGGGTGATGCTTCAGCATTTTTGGAGGATAGCCACTGCCAGAAACTGTCATGCCCAAGCCTTAGCCTGAACGCCTAACTCAAAGCGATCGGGAGGCGTTATGCAAGATTTTACGGGTAAAGTGGCATTGGTGACCGGTGCTTCCACCGGTATTGGTGAAGCTATTGCTCAAGAGTTGGTCGAACGAGGGGCGAAGGTAGCGATCACCGCCAGAAATCGCGCAAGGCTGGCAGCAACGGCGCAACGTATCGATCCGACAGGCAAATCGGTATTTCCGTTGGTTATGGATGCTCGCGATCCTGAATCGGTGCGCAGTGCGGTAGCGCGGACGCTGGCCCTTGGCGGGCAATTGCATCTGCTGGTCAACAATGCCGGTATTACCGGGCCGCACGATGTGCCGCTGAATGAATATTCCATTGATGATTGGCTCGCGGTGATTGAAACCGATCTCAGCGGCACTTTCTATGGGATGAAGTACGGGTTGCCCGCTATTGTGGCAGCAGGCGGTGGCGCGGTAGTGAACCTCTCTTCCGCCAATGGCATAGTCGGCATTGCCGGTATTGCGCCTTATACCGCGGCCAAGCACGGCATTATCGGTTTGACGCGGGCCGCAGCTCTAGAGTTTGCCAATAAAGGGATACGCATCAACGCTGTCGGGCCTGGCTATGTCGATACGCCTTCGATGGCCAGATTACCCACCCAGGTGCGGGAAAAAATGGCCGCTTCCCACCCGATGGGGCGTATGGCTACGCGTGAGGAGGTGGCGAAAACGGTGGTTTTTTTGCTTTCTACAGACAGCAGTTTCACCACCGGGGCTTTTTACAGCATTGATGGCGGCTATACGGCGCAGTAAACCGCTGGTGGGCGGGCTTGCGTCCTTGCAAGAAATCGTTAACAGAGCCCATTCTGACTTGCTATAGGTGAACTATAATTTTCATTAATTTAGCTTGGTAACTAATTAATGAGTGGTCCTGCCGTCGATGACTAAACCTTCGCTATCCCGTTGTATGGCACTGTGGCTGCTGGCTATAGCCACTCCGAGCGTTGCTGCACCGCTGCCTGCGGTGACCGTGGCGATGATTGAACAAAGCCAACCCGAACGCGCATTGCACTATCTTGGCCGCATCGAGGCCATTCAAACCGTGGAGGTGAAGACCCGTACCGAAGGGTTTATTGCCAAACGGCCGTTTACCGAAGGGCAGATGGTCAAGGCCGGTGACCTGCTGTACGAGATTGAGCCGTCCTTGCACCATTCTGCCGTGGCACAGGCTCAGGCGCAGCTGGATAGCGCCACGGCAGCGGCAAATCTGGCGCAGGTAAACCTGACGCGTCTGCAACAGCTAGGTAATAACCGTGCGGTCAGCAGAGCGGATATTGACACCGCGGCAGCCGAACGGGATACCACCCGGGCAGCAGTGGCCCAAGCTCGGGCAACGCTAAATACGCAGCAGCTACAGCTCAGCTATACCCGTATTTATGCGCCGATTGCCGGGCGCATCGGCCACAGTCGCTTTCATGTGGGTAGCCTGGTCAACGCGGCAAGTGGTGCACTGGTCAACATTATTCAGCTCGATCCGATCCGCGTGGCGATCTCTATCAATGAGCGGGACTATATTACCGCCGCCTATCAGCGTCAGCGTGGGGAGGGGAAGCTCGCCGAAGGGCAGTTTTCCGCCCGTCTTGAACTGGCCAACGGCAAGTCCTACCCAGAGCTGGGCAGTTTTGAATCGGTAGATAACCAGATTGATGCCCATACTGGTACCGTTACGTTGCGCACCCGTTTTGCCAATCCAAATCATCTACTGCTGCCCGGGGGCGTGGTGAACGTGATCCTGACCGCCGAGCAACCGCAGACGGTCACGCTGGTGCCCATTGCTGCGCTTCAGCAAAACCAGCAGGGCCACTTTGTGCTGGTGGTCACGCCTGAGAATATTGTGGAAGTTCGGCCGGTGACGCTGGGTGAACAACATCAACAATATTATCAGGTGAGCGCCGGGCTCAGCCCAGGTGAAAGGGTGATTATCGCCGGTGTACAGCACGTCAGGCCCGGTATGCAGGTGAACGCCATTCTCTCCAGCGCCAACGCGCAACCATAAGGGGACGTTGATGCTGCATTTCTTTATCCGGCGGCCAAAATTCGCCATCGTGATTGCGCTGGTGATCACTCTGGTGGGGATCGTTTCCCTCAAGGTGATCCCGGTGGAACAGTACCCCGATATCACACCACCGGTCGTTTCCGTCAGCGCGCTCTACCCTGGAGCCAGCGCCCGCGACGTGGCTCAAGCGGTGGCATCGCCCATCGAGGCTCAGGTCAACGGCGTCAGCAACATGCTGTACATGGAATCGACCAGCGCCAACAACGGCGGTTATCAACTGAGCATTACCTTTGCCAGCGGCACCGATCCGGATATGGCCGCCGTGGAGGTGCAAAACCGTATTTCACAGGTTAGCGCGCAGCTACCGGCGGAGGTGAATAACAACGGGGTTTCGGTGCGCAAGCGGGCCTCGAATCTGCTGTTGGGCGTAAGCGTGTTCTCTCCCAAGGGCAGCCGTGACACGCTGTTTCTGAGCAATTACACCAGTATCCAACTGCGTGATGCCTTGGCCCGCATCAGCGGTGTGGGGGATGTGCAGGTGTTTGGTGCCCGCGATTACAGCATGCGTGTCTGGCTCGATCCGCAGCGTATGGAGTCGCTCAATATCAGCGTGCAGGACATCGTACAGGCGTTGCAGCAGCAGAACGTGCAGGCCGCAGCAGGCCAGATCGGTTCCGCGCCTTCTCCTTCCCGACAGCAGCAAACCTTGACCATCAGTGGGCAGGGGCGTTTAACCGATCCGCAGGAGTTTGCCAGAGTGATTATCCGCAGCGGTGCCAATGGCGGCACGGTGCGGGTGGGCGACGTGGCGCGGGTCGAGTTGGGAGCGCAAAACTATCAGGTCAATGCTTCGATGAACCAACAGGAATCGGCATTTTTGGTGGTTTACCCCACGCCGGGAGCTAACGCGCTGAATGTTGCCAATGCGGTACGCCAGGAGATGGCACGCCTGTCGCAATCCTTCCCCAGCGATATGAGCTATGACATCAAATATGACTCCACCCGCCCGGTAACGGCAACGCTGCATGAAATTGCCCTCTCGCTGGCGTTAACCTTGGCGGTGGTGTTGCTGGTGGTTTATCTGTTCTTACAGAGCCTGCGGGCCACCTTTATCGTGGCGCTGACCATTCCAGTATCGCTGCTCGGTACCTTCGCCGTGCTGTACGCTGTCGGCTACTCCGCCAACACCTTGAGCCTGTTCGCCATTATCCTGGCGCTGACCATTGTGGTGGACGACGCCATCGTGGTGGTGGAAAACGTAGAGCGTCTGCTGGCTCAAGATCCCTCTCTTAGCCCGGCAGAAGCGACCCGCAAGGCGATTAGCCAGATTGCCGGGCCGATCGTCGCCACGACGTTAGTGCTGATGGCGGTGTTTGTGCCGATTGCTGTGCTACCGGGCATTACCGGTGAGCTGTATCGTCAGTTTGCCGTGACCCTATCGGCGGCGGTGATCCTGTCGAGCATCAACGCGCTGACGCTGTCCCCGGCGCTTTGTGCCACGCTGATCCGGCGGCGTGAGCTGGCGCAAACCGGTTTTTTTGGTGGTTTCAACCGGGGTATGGACCGGATGCGCGATGGCTATGTTCGCTTGGCCGCATTGGCCAGCAAGCGGGCATTAACCACGGTGATTGCACTTTTGGTCGTTGGCTTGGCTACCTGGTATGGCTACAGCCGTCTGCCAACCTCTTTCCTGCCGGAGGAGGATCAGGGCTACTTCTTCGTCAACGTACAACTGCCGGATGGGGCTTCCCTTGAACGTACCCAGGCGGTGATGGATCAGATGCATCAACAGGTGATACAAAACCCGGCGGTGGAAGATGTGATCAAAATTACCGGCTTCAGTCTGCTGAGCGGGGGGAATTCACCCAATGCGGGGTTCGCCATCGTGATGCTTAAACCCTGGGGCCAACGCGAGCATGTTGACCGGGTGTTAGCCGATCTTCAGGGCAGGCTGGCGGCGATCCCCTCGGCGATGATCATGGTGGTTAATCCACCGGCCATCGCCGGGCTAGGCAACGCCGCCGGTTTTGATTTACGCCTGTTGGCGCTGGAGGGGCAAACGCCGCAGCAGATGGCTCAGGTGGCCCAGGGGATTATTTTTGCGGCTAACCAGCGGCAAGAGCTGAGCCGGGTATTTACTACTTTCAGTGCCGTGGTGCCGGATATCGACCTGGCGGTCGATCGTGAACGGGCCGCGCTGTTGCAGGTGCCGGTCAGCCGGATCTTCAATACGCTGCAAGTTTCGCTTGGCGGCCTGAACGTGGGGGATTTTTCGGTTAATAACCGCATGTTCCGGGTGCAGTTGCAAAACGATATGGATTTCCGGCAACGCACCGAACAAATTAATCGCCTAAACGTGCGCAGCGATACCGGTGCTTTGGTGAGCCTTGCCAATCTGGTGCGGCTCACGCCTTCTATCGGCGCGCCTTTTATCAGCCAGTTCAACCAGTTTCCGGCGGTATCAGTGAACGGTTCTGCTGCTGAGGGGGTTAGCTCCGGGCAGGCGATGAAAACCATGGAGTCTTTATTGGCCGAGCAGTTGCCAAAGGGTTACGGCTACAGTTGGAGCGGCCTGTCCTGGCAGGAACAACAAACCGGTGACCAAGCCTTGCTGATTTATCTGGCGGCGCTGGTGTTCGCCTATCTGTTCCTGGTGGCTCAGTATGAAAGCTGGAGCGTCCCGCTGGTGGTGATGCTGTCGGTGATATTCGCGGTGGCGGGGGCGGTCGCGGGGTTACGCATGATGGGGTTCGCCAACGACGTTTACGCCCAAATCGGGCTGGTCCTGTTGATCGGCCTGGCGGCCAAGAATGCCATCCTGATCGTTGAGTTCTCCAAGGCGCGGCGTGAAGAGGGGGCCAGCATTCGCGAAGCCGCGCAGGACGGTGCCCGGCAACGTTTCCGGGCGGTGATGATGACGGCCATTTCGTTTATTCTCGGGGTGATGCCGCTGGTGTTTGCCACCGGAGCCGGGGCGATGAGCCGCCAAATCATCGGTATTACCGTGTTTGGCGGGATGTTACTGGCAACGCTGGTCGGGATCTTCTTTATTCCTGCGCTGTACCTGCATATTCAACGGCTGCGCGAATGGATGAAATCACGCTTTGCCTAAATAACGATGCTACTGGTAGGTCTGTGACGTGTCGTCGTCAGGTTTACCCAGCGAAAGTGCTGGGTAAACCCGATAAGTTAACCTTTATTGGCCGATCTGTTGCTCGTGAGCCTGTTGTTCCAGTTTCACCTGTGCGGCACGCTTGCGCAGGCCAAACCAGCCAAGTAGCAGTAGCACGGCCAGCACTGGGATGGTGGCAATAGTCCAGGTGCCGTTCGGGTAATCAAAGGCCATCATGATCACCACCGCTAACAGGAACAACAGCGTCAGCCACGAGGTGACCGGTGCTCCTGGCATTTTAAACGCCACCGGTTTGGCTTTCCCTGCCTTGATCGCCTTACGCAGTTGCATCTGACAAACGATAATAAATGCCCAAGAGCAGATGATGCCCAGTGAAGCGATATTCAGCACGATCTCGAACACCTGCGATGGCACCAGATAATTCAGCACCACGCCAATCACATAGATACCGCAGGTCACCAGAATACCGGCGTAAGGTACTTGCTGGCTGCTCATTTTAGCCATCAGCTTCGGTGCTGACCCCCCCATGGAAAGTGAGCGCAGGATACGGCCTGTTGAGTACAGACCAGAGTTGAGGCTGGAAAGGGCGGCGGTCAGCACCACGATATTCATGATGGTACCGATGTAGGGTACGCCAAGCTTGGAAAAGAAGGTGACAAACGGGCTTTGCCCAGCCTGATAGGCATTCCAGGGTAACAGCAGAACCAGCAGTACCACCGAGCCGACATAGAACAAACCGATACGCCAGATCACGCTGTTGATCGCTTTTGGCATCATTTTTTCCGGATCTTTACACTCGCCAGCGGCGGTGCCTATCAGCTCGATACCGGCAAAGGCGAAGATCACCCCTTGTACCAATACCAAAGCAGGCAACAGACCGTGAGGGAACATGCCGCCGTTATCGGTGATCAGGTGGATACCGGTTGTATTACCCGCTACCGGTGTGCCGACGCCAAGGAAGATGACCCCCACGACCAGGAACAGAGAGATGGCGGCGACCTTGATCAGCGCAAACCAGAACTCCATTTCGGCGAACCATTTCACGCCGATCATATTCATGGTAGCCACAATCCCAAGCGCACCCAGGGCAAACAGCCACTGGGGAACCTCGGCGAAGGTACCCCAATAATGCATATACAGCGCTACGGCGGTGATATCGACAATGCCGGTCATTGCCCAATTAAGAAAGTACATCCATCCTGCAACGTAGGAGGCCTTTTCACCGAGAAATTCGCGCGCATAGGAAACGAAACTGCCGCTGGATGGGCGGTGTAATACCAGTTCGCCCAAGGCGCGTAGGATGAAAAAAGAAAACACGCCACAGACCAGATATACCAGCGCCAGTGCCGGACCAGCCATCTGAAGACGCGCGCCGGTGCCAAGGAATAGGCCAGTGCCGATTGAGCCACCAATGGCGATCATCTGTATCTGCCGTTTACCCATGCTTTTGTGGTAACCGGACTCATGCGAGTCCAACCAACGTTTTCTCGCCGCCTGCTTGTCATGTGCAGTCGTTTTGTCTGAGTGCATTATTCGTCCTGTTCCTGTCTGTTTGCATCATGGGAATGAGGTCATGGCAACATTCCGCAGTTTATGGTTGATACCAACGTCGTTAAATAACGGCGAAGCATGCTACCCGTTCTGTGTAATCGAGGCAAAAAAACTGCGGTTCCATTGGCGATTTATCCTGCCTGCTTTCTGCTCATACCAAAAAAGCAATATTCAGTTGGATAGGTTTGAGAGCGTCTGGAGAGGAAGTGAGAGGTGATTGTGGCTATTGAATTATAAGGTTTTTTATCTTATTGACTGTTTGGGAATAGGTTAGCCAATATGATCTCCCCCTGCCCAACGGATATTTTATCCAGGCAGAAGGAGAGGGTTTCACTCAGGCCGATTCGGCAGCAGGCAGGGCGGAGGTCGGCAGCCCGAATATTTTGTCGAAGGCCCAGTTAAACACAAAGGTATAGCAGGGGATAATCACGATCAGCGCCATATCCAGCAGCAAGGCCTGTACCAGGGAAATCTCCATCCACCAGGCGATCAGCGGGATCAAGTAAACCACCAGCGTTAATTGGAAGCCCACCGCGTGCAGAATGCGGCGTTTTAGCGTGCGGGTGCGTGAAGCCTGGCGGCTTTCCCAGAATTCGTACAAGTAGTTGTAAATCAGGTTCCAACTTACGGCAATGGTGGTGATGATCACCGCCAAAGGCCCGGTGCTGCTGGGGGCTGAGCCGGACAGTAGTGCCAAACCAAGGGCCGAAATGACCATACCGATAACTTCATAAGCGGTCACATAGACCAGTTTGCGCTTCACGCCTTGCATGTCTTTCTCCTGCTTCATTTTTCGTGCCTGATGACGTCCGGCAATCCGATGCGTAAGATAACGTCAATACTATTGATAGAAAAAGTCAGGAGCTGTCAGTTTTACTGACAGGTGGGGCGATGAATTTTTCCAGTGACAATATCGAACTGTTTTTGGCCGTGTTGGATCGCGGCTCATTCTCGGCGGCAGCCAGGGCATTGCGGCGCGTGCCTTCGGCGGTCAGCATGGGGATCGCCAATATGGAAGCAGAGGTGGGCTTTCAGTTGTTTGACCGCTCGCATCGCGAACCGGTGCCCACCGCACTAGCATTGGCACTGGCTCCCCACGCGCGCTTGATCGCCGAACAGCTCAAGCAGCTGCAGAACCACGCCATTGAGCTTTCTCAGGGGCTGGAAAGCAGGCTGTCGATTGGTGTGGCGTCTGATATCAACAGCAGCGGTCTATTGGCGGCGGTGAAAGCGCTGGCGGAACGCTACCCGTTGTTGGATATCGAGGTATTGACCGCCCCGCAGGATGATGTTTTGCATATGCTTCATCAACAGCGGGTCAGCCTGTGCCTGGCATTCGGCGGGCTGGACGTTAACAGCCAGGAACATTTTCACTATGTGGGTAGCGAGTCGTTGGTGGCAACCATTGCGGCGCAGCATTCAGCCCTGGGTGCTGGCGGTGCCGAGTTGTTCCTGGAGGAACTGGTCAACGTGCGGCAGATCATGGTGGCCAGCCGGGATTTGCCTATGGCCGATAAACGCCCACAAGTAGCGGAATCCTTCTGGCGTACTGACAGTTTGCCGATGGCGCTAAGCATGGTGGAAGCCGGGCTGGGGTGGGGCAACTTTCCGCTGTCGTTAACTGCGCCATTGCTGGAACAGGGCCGGTTGATCCGCCTGAAATTTAAAAATACCAAAAACGAACTGCGCCTGCCGGTGCACCTGATTTGGCTGAAGCACCAGCCGCAACAGAAGGCGGCCAGGGAGTTGGTGGCGTTGATGACTGGCCCCTCACCCTAACCCTCTCCCACAGGGAGAGGGGACCGATCGAGCCACAAATTAACAACGGTATTCATCCTCAACATCAGCCATGCCACAGACTAGCTTCTGTACCTGACGACAACACCGAACTAGCTCAATATCAACCCAAACTCTGTACCTGACGGCAACACCGAGCTAGCTCCCTCTCCCTGTGGGAGAGGGTTAGGGTGAGGGGACATTGCTGCGCACTCGCCGAAGTTTTACTCACGTATCCTTACGTTTCTATTGCTTTTATTTTGGCCAGCGCGTTAATTTGATTAACGGAACCAGGCAAGGGGAAAGGGCATGATCAACGAAACGTTATTATCGGTACTCAGCATTACCGGGGCTATTACACTTGGTGCGATGAGCCCAGGGCAAAGCTTTATTCTGGTAGCGCGAACGGCGGTGGCTTCGTCACGGCGCGATGGGATGGCGGTGGCATTGGGGATGGGGATCGGCTGTTTTATCTTCGCACTCATTGCCTTGTTGGGGCTGCAATCGCTGCTGCTTGCGCTGCCTTGGCTGTATACCACGCTGAAAATGCTGGGGGGGGCCTATCTGATCTATCTGGCATTCAAAATGCTGCGCGGAGCCCATCAGCCGTTGATGATCGAAGCGGTTGGCGGCCAGCAGCTAGGCTTTCGCCGTGCATTCACCACCGGGCTGCTAACCCAGTTGGGCAACCCGAACACCGCTATCGTATTCGGCAGCGTGTTTGCGGCGTTGCTTAGCCATAAGATCCCCATGGTGCTGTATATCGTGTTGCCGCTGATTGCTCTGGCCGTCGATCTGCTGTGGTATGCCTTTGTGGCGTTTGTGCTGTCATCACCGCGCCCGCGCCGCGTCTACCTGCGTTTCAAAGCCTGGTTCGATCGCCTGGGCGGCAGCGTGCTGGCCTTACTGGGCCTGAAGCTGATGCTCAACAAATAGTCTTATTGTGCATGACGACGCCGCCACCAGTAGCGAAGCAGCAGAATAACGGCGATCGTCACCACGCAGAACAGCAGGCTATACAGCTTTTTGTCACTACCGCTGACAAAACTGCTGATGGCCTGGCCACCAAAATAGCCGAGCAGTACAAATAGCGTTGCCCACAGGATAGCCCCTAGAATATTCAGCGGAATAAAGTGCGATGGTGGCAGCTTACTGGCACCGATCAGCACCGGGCCGATAATCCGGAATCCGTACATAAAACGTACGCCAATCACAAATAAAACCGGGTGGCTGGCAATCAGCTTTTGGGCGCGTTCAATGCGGGCTTGTTGGCTTTCGATACGGGCAAGCACCCGCCCACCAAAATGGCGCCCGGTAAAATAGAGCACCTGATCGCCCAAGGCGCCGCCGATGGCGACCACCGCAATCACCAGCGGCAGGCGCAGCAATCCGTTGTGTGCCGCAATTCCTCCCAGTAGAGTGATGGTTTCCCCTTCGAGCAGGCAGCCAATCAGCAGTGCCCAGTAGCCATATTGGGTAATGTAGTGGGCCAGATCTGTCATTGTTGTTCCTTTATCGCGATGAAATAGGATTATAACACCCTGTTCCGGCAGCGGGAGATGAATTGAAACGGCCCGAACTTAATAATAGATTCTTGCATTCGCATAGTGTTTAATCCGCTATTAATAAACTCGTCTGCCAATGACATGGAGATATTATGCTCAAGGTTGCTCTCTGGTTGGTTTTATCTCTGTTTTCAGGGGGCGGGGTGATAATTTATGCTTTGCAACAGCAATATGAAGAGCAATCAGTCACCTATCGTATTTTATATCGTGAGGTGACGGTTAAATTATCCCAGCTTGAGACGGTGCTTTCCTTACTGTCGGTGTCCAGCGATCCCACCATCGTTCAGCAAAAATTCCCGCAGATTGTGGCATGGAAGCGCATGCCACAGGCACAGCCAATCCCGACTTTAACGCCAACGGGAGAGGGAACTTACTGGCTGACACACCAGTATTTTGCGCTGTTGATCGATCCTGCGCTGCTATTTGCGGACATTCCCCAGCGTCATGATTTCCGGCAGATCGGCCTGAGTTGGCAAAATAAGCCTTTATTTGAGCAGGGGGATCATGCTGAACCGGCGTATTGGCAATGGGACAAGGGGATCAACAACACCTTACAGCCCTTTGAATTATCCGCTCGAAACGACCCTGATTGGGCACGTATGCCTTGGTTGCTGTTATTGCTGCTGCCGGTTTTCTGGGCTGGCGTCGTCTATTTTATCGCCCAATACCGTATTCAAAAACGCCAACGCAATATTGCCGTTTTGCGTGAACACTTCTCGCAATTGACGCGGCTTAACGCTATGGGGGAAATCACGGCCAGTATGGTTCACGAGCTCAACCAGCCGCTGACTGCGGTGTTAAGTTATAACCAGGCCGCCCTGCGTCTGTTAGACCAACAGCAGCAGGATAAAGCCGTGCCCTTGCTTGATGCGGCAGTGATACAAATCAAACGCATCAGCACGTTGCTGCTGCAATTTCGGCAAAAGTTGGCGCACGAGCAGGTGTTATTGCAAGAGGTCGATCTGCATAAGGTCTGGTTGCGTGTCACTATGCTGCTGGAAGATGAGATCAACAAGGGCAAGGTCAGGATCGTTAACCGGATGCCCGATGCGTTACCTCCTCTGCGAGCCGATCCTCTCTGGGTTGAACAAATCTTCCATAACATAGTGACCAATGCCATTCAGGCACAACAGCCCAATCAGCCGGAGCCAGGCTGGGTGGCAATCGATGCTGAATACTCGGCTCAAGGGATCCAACTGATGATTACCGATGGTGGGCCAGGGCTTTCTGAACCAGCATTACAACAGGTCTTTATTCCCTTCTTCACGACTCGTCAGGAGGGATTGGGGCTGGGCATGGCGCTGACAGAAACTCTGGTTCAGCGCCTGAACGGCACTATTACGGTGGAAAATATGGCCGGTCAGGGAGCGCGTTTTATCCTATGGTTCCCGTTTAACACTCAGGAGGAGTGATGGAACAGTTTATTTATTTGATTGATGACGATCGGGCCATCCGTAGTTCACTCAGTTCACTATTGGCCACCATGGGGTGGCAAACGCTGGCTTATGAAAATAGTCTGGATTTTCAACTGCGGATGGGGGAACCGCAGGCGCTGTGCGGTTGCTTGCTGCTGGATATTCGCATGCCGGGCAAAAGCGGTATCACGCTACTGGAAGAGTGGCAACAGCAGGGCCTGGAGATCCCCGTTATCATCATGACTGGCCACGGGAATATTGATTTATGTCGGCGGGCCTTCAAAAACGGGGCTTTTGAATTTCTGACCAAGCCCATTGATGCCGATCTGTTGATTGAAACGGTCGCTGGAGCCTTGGAGCATCAGCGTATTTTTCAGCAACAGCGGCAAGCCACCGCCGAGTTGCAAGAGAGGCTCAATGCGCTGTCAGCACGGGAACTGGAGGTCACCGGGTTGATTATGCAAGGGAAATCCAGCAAGGAAATTGCTCAGGAACTGGAGCTTTCGCCGCGCACGGTAGAAGCCCATCGCGCCAATTTATTTGCCAAATTGGCGATCAACTCGTCGGTGAAGTTAATGAAAGTCTATGGTGAGCTGTTTTCTTCAACAAGAGTTAAGTAAAAACACCTAGAGCCTTAGGTATTCAACCGAATTGCGACACCGCTGCGCGCTGGTTATTTTAGCTGAACCTTCATTGTTTATCATAAATAACCTTTCAAGCGAGGATCGCATGAATATTAAACCTCTGGTACTGCTGGTTTCCCTCTCCGTTGTTTCCGGTAATGTTTTAGCCGATGATTATTTAGAGGGATACTATGGGGCGATAAAACTATTGCACGCCAGACAGTCGGCAGAAGATATGGATACCAGCAGCCGTCCTGGCGTGGGTGATTTTGTCAGCGGTGACGAAAAGCATAATTTCTATAACGGGGCTATCGCCGCAGGCTATCAATTTGGCAATGGCTGGCGCAGTGAGGCAGAGTATGTGTTCAAAAAGAAAAGCGAATACACCAGCGGCTCTACCACCTTTGCCAGTAGCTACAATCACCACAAAGTGGACGCTGAGCGCCTGATGCTCAATGCCTATCGTGACTACGCGCTAGGGTATGACTTCTCGCTTTATGGCACGGTCGGCCTGGGTATCGCCAAAGTGAAATCCGACGGCTGGCAGGGTAATACCTCGCGCCAATACGCGGCAAGCACGCAAAATAATCTGGCTTACTCCATTGGCGCAGGGATCAGCTATGCGGCCATGGAGCGGCTCAATCTTGATTTGGGCTACCGCTACGTGGATATGGGCAAGATTGAAAGTGGTTACAATAACTTTACCAATGCCCGTGGGTTAAAAGATGAGCAAATGAAAGCACGCCTGGTTTCCAGTGAGTTTGCTTTAGGCGTGCGTTACCTGTTCTAACCTTATCATTGATACCGGGCCGTGAGTTGCACCATCGCGGCCCGCACCTGCTGAACAATCCCTTCGAAGGTTCCTCCCCCTGATAGATCGGAAAAACCATCACTCATGCTGCTGCCATGATAGTCACCTCGGTTTTTTGCGGTGAGATAAGTGATAATAGCCGCCATGCGATGCAGATTAATCATTCTGCCATGCCCTGGCGGCGTGGCGTAGTAGAGGAGTAAGCGATGTATCAGGATTTTGACAGTGAGTTGAAGTGGGCCATGCGCCATATGCCACGTACCCGCGCGGCAGTAGCGGCTTTACCGGACCTGCATGGCGTGCGCCTGGCGTGTAACATGCACCTGGATCTGAAAATGGCCCCGCTGGTAGCCGGGCTGCTGGATAAGGGCGCGGCCATTTATCTCACCACCTGTAACCCGACGACGGTACAGGATGATGTAGTGGCCTGGCTGGAGCGTCACGGTGCCCAAGCGCACGCCTGGCGTGATATGAGCGATGCCGACTGGTCTGAATCGTTCGACCGTGCGCTGGCCTGGGGGCCGACTCATCTGTGTGAGATGGGAGCCGATCTGACCACTCGCCTGCATCAATCTGCCAATGGCCCGCAGATCAAGGCTGGGCTGGAAGCGACCGGTTCAGGCATCAGCCGCTTGGGGGGCATTGCGCCACGTTACCCGATCTTTAACTGGGATGACCTGCCGGTAAAAGAAGGGCTGCATAATCGCCACATGGTTGGGCTGACCGCCTGGCATACCTTCTTCCAGACCACTCATCTGACGCTGCATGAAAAATGTGTGGTGGTGATTGGTTATGGGCTAGTGGGACAGGGCGTAGCCGCTTCTGCCAAGGCTTATGGTGGGCAAGTTATCGTAGCGGAAATCGATCCGGCCCGTGCTTTGCAAGCACGCTACGATGGCTGGGCGGTAGTCGATCTAGCCACTGCCGTAGAGCAGGCGGACGTGATTGCCACGGCCACTGGAGCCAAAAACGTGTTGTCAGCACGGCATCTGGAGCGGGCCAAGGATGGGGTGTTCATCCTCAACGTTGGGCATGTGGCGGAAGAGATTGACGTCGGTTTCCTGCAGGCTCTGCCGCACAGCGAGCCAATGCCATTTGTGAATGCTTACCAACTGGCAGACAAAACGCTGTATCTGCTGGCCAACGGGTCGATGTTCAACCTGACGGCAGGTTACGGCGACAGCCTGAATGCCTTCGATGTGACCCTGGCCGTGATGGCCGCCGGTATCGGGCATATCGTGGGGGCCGGTGAGCAGCATGTTGCCGGATTGTACCTGTTGCCACAGTCTGCCTGGCAGCCAGCGCTGTAACTTTTACCTTGCGGGCGTACAACCCAGTACGCTCGCGGGTTGCATAAATTTCGCGCCGATAGATTTTGTCACAAATAGCTACTCACAATCACAGTGCAATTCTATATCCCTCACTTATAATTCAACGCAGTCGGTTCTCTCCTCCGTTACAGAGTAATACATGTGAAAATCCGTGTTTTGGTTCTAACCCTGCTCGCGTTGCAAGCCGGTTCTGGACTGGTGCCGAGTGCATTAGCCAGCAATAAAACCGCCGCAGTGCAGGCCTCCCAGCCTGAGCTGGCTTCTGGCAGTGCCATGGTGCTGGATATGCAAACGCATCGGGTGATTTATTCACGTAACCCCGATGAAGTGGTGCCTATCGCCTCGATCACCAAGCTGATGACGGCGATGGTGACGTTGGATGCCCACCTGCCGCTGGATGAAATGCTGTCGGTTGATATCAGCCAGACGCCAGAAATGAAAGGGATCTACTCCCGGGTGCGGTTGAACAGCGAAATCAGCCGCAAGGATATGCTGCTGTTGGCGCTGATGTCGTCGGAAAACCGTGCTGCGGCCAGCTTGGCGCATCATTATCCAGGGGGCTATAACGCCTTTATCAAGGCGATGAATGCCAAGGCGAAAGCGCTAGGCATGACCAATACGCATTACGTTGAACCGACCGGGCTATCGATTCATAACGTGTCAACCGCGCGTGACCTGACCAAGCTGATGTTGGCGACCAAGCAGTACCCGCTGATCGGCCAGTTGAGCACCACTACCGAACGGATGGCGACCTTCAAGGATCCCAACTATACGCTGCCGTTTCGCAATACCAACCATCTGGTCTACAACCCGAAATGGAATATCCAGCTGACCAAAACCGGCTTTACCAATCAGGCCGGGCATTGTCTGGCGATGCGTACCGTGATCGGTAACCGTTCCGTTTCGCTGGTGGTGTTGGACGCCTTTGGCAAATATACCCATTTCGCGGACGCCAGCCGTCTGCGCACCTGGATTGAAACCGGCAAAGTAACGCCGATCCCGGCGGCAGCGCGGGACTATCGCCGCCAGAAAGATGCCGCCCTGGCGAAGAACGACACGGAATAACGCGTTATTTAACCTGCCGCCAGTCGCGGCAGGTTATCCTTTCCCTATGGTGCAAAATTCACCACTTAAGCCCGCAGCTACAGTAAAATCATTAGGATTTCCCCTCTTCAAGTTTTCAACCCGCTATGCTAAACCGGTATGGCTATCCCACCCTTTGATAAGGAAAGTGCATTTTGGCAGGCAGTAGCTTATTAACCCTGATCGACGACATCGCTTCGTTACTGGATGATGTTTCACTGATGACGAAAATGGCGGCCAAAAAGACCGCCGGGGTATTGGGAGACGATCTGGCGCTAAACGCCCAACAGGTCAGCGGTGTTAAGGCCGATCGTGAAATTCCCGTGGTATGGAAGGTGGCCAAGGGCTCGTTTATCAACAAGGCGATCCTGGTACCGCTGGCATTGCTGATCAGCGCTTTCGCCCCTTGGGCGATTACGCCGCTGCTGATGGTCGGTGGGGCTTACCTCTGCTACGAAGGGTTTGAAAAGGTTTACCACAGCCTGACACACCGCAAGAGTGCAGAGGCAGAGGAGAAAGCGGAACCAGATACCACTGAAGATGTCACGGTCTATGAACAGCGCAAAGTCAAAGGTGCCATTCGTACCGACTTTGTACTCTCTGCCGAGATTATCGCCATTACGCTGGGTACCGTAGCCGGAGCCACCTTTAGCCAGCAGGTGATTGTACTGTGTGGCATCGCCATTGTGATGACGGTTGGGGTGTACGGCATCGTGGCGGGCATCGTCAAGCTGGACGATCTGGGGTTCTACCTGGCCCGTAAGCGTAGCACGCTGGCACAATCGATAGGGCGCGGTATTGTCAGTGCGGCACCTTATCTGATGAAAACGCTGTCGGTGGTGGGTACCTTGGCCATGTTTATGGTGGGCGGCGGGATTTTGACCCACGGGCTACCGCCTGTGCATCATCTGTTCACCGACTGGGCTAGTTATTCTATGGTGGTACCGGGCGTAGGTGCGATCCTGGGGGGGCTGACCCCTATGCTGTTGAATGCAGTGTTCGGCCTGATCGCCGGTGGCGTTGTGATGCTGGTGGTCTCTGGGATCGGTTCGGTGCGGGCTCGTTTTAAGGCTTGATGCAAAGAGGATACGGCAGACCCTTCTCAATCAACTCTCTATCCACCATCGGGCGCATTGAAGCGCCCAATGGTGGTGAGAACTAGAAGATCAGTTTGAACACACCGGTAATGGTCAGTAGGCCAACAATAAAGATAATCGCAATAATCCACAGAAAAATTTTCATCCGTCTCTCCCGACTGTTTATGTTTAGTGAATGCGTGAATGCACGCTGAGATCGCTAAGCCACGACAGAATTAACTATAGATGAAAATCAGCAGCTTGCCCGGAAAGGGCCTAAGGCAGCGTATGGCTGCCGCCATTCAGTGGCCGCTGCATAATGTGGGTATCCAGCCAACCGCCAAATTTAAACCCGACGCCGCTTAGGGTACCGATGCTGGTGAAGCCCAGCTTGCGGTGCAGGGCAAGGGAGCCTGCATTGCCAGCAGCATCGCCAATCGTTGCCAGCATCTGCCGCCACGGGCCGTGTTCACAGCGGGCAATCAATGCGCCGAGTAACGTCTTGCCAATACCGTGCCCTTGCAGGCCTTCGGCGACATAGACCGAATTCTCGATGGTATAACGATAAGCGGGTCGTGGCCGATACGGTGTGGCATAGCAATAGCCCACAACGCGGTCTTCCATCTTCGCCACCAGCCATGGCAACCCCGCAGCCAAGACGTTATGGCGGCGCTGTTGCATCTCTTCCAGCGTTGGAGGCGTTTCTTCGAACGAGGCTGGCCCGTAAAGCACGTGATGAGCATAAATCTGTTGAATGGCCGCCATATCCTCAGTGCTGGCATCGGAGACGCTTAGCGTTGCCAGCGGTGGGGTTGCAAGTGACATAGTGCTCCCTTTTATGATGATAAATCAGAGTACCAAGGCATTATGCACCGCGCCTGGCGACAAGATAAATTGGCTTTTTGTCTGGCGGGGATAAGAAAAAATGATGGTATTTTTCATGCAGAGAAATGTGTTAGGTGAAGAAAGGTATGTCATTGCGTTAGGTGTTGCCCCTCACCCTAACCCTCTCCCACAGGGAGAGGGGACCGAACGTGCCACAAATCTGTTTCCGTGCCTAACTTCGGCTTCCTATTAGCGAATGGCAACTTACGTGCTACAGATTAACGTCCGCATCTGACTCAAATCATGCCTTGTTAGGTGAAGTTACAGACCATCTCCCACACCTGACGACGACCCTGCTCTAGCTCCCTCTCCCTGTGGGAGAGGGTTGGGGTGAGGGGACACGGGTTACCGCCGCATCAATTGCGCGACGCACTGGCGTAGATAGTCCAACAGCGCGGGGGTGAGCCAGGTGCCTTCGGTCAAGGTCGGCTCTTGCTCCATTGCCTGGCGGATCTTCATCTGGGTGGCCGGATTGTCACTGGCATAGGACTGGAACAGTTCCAGCCAACGGGCCGCCAACTGTTTAGCCTGTGTCGATGCAGGAGCAACCTCCTGCTGCATCGCTTGCTGGAATTGGGCAATCAGCGCTGGCCATTCCTGAATGCGATCAAAATAGTGCGTGCGGACATAGGCATATTCGGTATCAGACAGGTATTTTTGATAGATCGCCAGCTTGGTTTCGGCAAAGGCACGGGTGATGTAATCGGTCATTGCCGGTGTGATCCCCGTTTGTTCGCGCATCGAAGGCTCATCGGCGTGCATGGCGTTGAGGCGGGTCAGAAATGCCGGATTGCCTGCGGTATCACGCTCCAGTGTACACATCCAGCGGCGCGCAATAGCCTGAGCACGCGGATCTTCGGCGCTTGCCCCACCGTCCATCAGCGTTTGCACCGTGCTCACCATCTCCTGCCATTCGCGATTACGCGCTTCGTCGGCCTGATAGAACGGCAGGTGTGCCAGTTCATCGGCGGTAAAGTATTTATCGTACATGGTCATCATCTCCAACGTGATCAGCCAATCATTCAATTCGGGTTCACTGCCATGGGTCAATTGGGTGTGCATATGCTGTAAGCGGCTGCGCAGCGTGGTTATCTGCGTCAGTTGACGATCGAGCATGGCAATTTGCTGTTCAATAACCGCGGGTAACGCCAGCCCCGAGTGCGCCAGAATCGAGTCGATTTCTGCCAGTGCGACTCCCATTCGCCGCAAGGCTTGAATATGGTGCAGGCGAGTAATATCTTCCCGATTGTAGAGGCGATATCCGGCATCAGAACGTGCAGAGGGGATCAGCAGCCCAATGCTGTGATAGTGATGCAAGGTTCTTACGGTTATTCCCGAACGGCGGGCCAGTTCGCCGACTTTCAGTAACATGCTGGTTTTCTCCCTGGTGTGAGCTGAGATACTACAGCCTGACGTTACGTGAGGGTCAAGCAGGGAGGTGGGGATTTTTGTGAAGTGTTGCAGGCACCAACAACCGGCACCTGCAACCGATCGTGGGGGAAGTTACCAGCCTTTGACGGCCCCGCCGTTGAAGATCTTCTCTGCCGCTTTGGCGACTTCATCGGACTCGTAGGCTTTCACGAAGTTCTGCACGTTCTGCGCATCTTTATTATCTTCGCGAGCCACCACGATATTGGTGTACGGCGAATCTTTATCCTCGATAAAAATCCCGTCCTTGGTCGGCGTCAGGCCTATCTGGTTGATATAGGTGGTGCTGATCACCGCCACCGCGACTTTAGGATCGTCCAATACGTGGGGCAACTGCGCGCCTTCCAGCTCCATAATCTGGTAGTTGTGCGGGTTGGCACTGATATCCAGCGAGGTTGGCAGCAGGCCTTTACCCTGCTTTAGTTCGATCAGCCCAACCTTTTTCAACAGCAACAGGGCGCGGCCCAGGTTGGTGGGATCGTTCGGGATGGCAATTACTGCGCCGTCCTGCAACTCTGACAGCGATTTGATCTTTTTCGAATAGCCAGCCATTGGGAACACAAAGGTATTGCCTACCACCACCAGTTTGTAGCCGTGATCTTTATTTTGCTGTTCCAGGAAGGGGCGGTGCTGGAATACGTTGGCATCCAGTTCGCCTTTGTCGGTGGCATCATTGGGTAGCAACGAACCGCTAAAACCAATCAGCTCAACGTCCAGGCCATATTTCTCTTTGGCCACCCGTTTGGCGACCTCCGCCACGTCCTGCTCGGCACCGTTAATGACGCCAACCTTGATATGGTTTTGATCGGCCTTCTGATCGCACCCTTGTAATAACAACGTTGCTGCTAATGCTGCGGCCAAGGCGGTGCAGCGCCAAACAATTGCCATGAGTGACTCCCTGTAAAAACAATAAGATCGGTCAGTGTTGTGCCAACAGCTAAACCTATGACCGTAGCCAAGTCAAATCCTGGTTAAGCACAATTTCTTATAGCTCATAACACGGCGATCAGCGTGGCCGTAACACCACGATACCCGGCGTATTCAGTACATAGTTGGCAAACGCCGAGTCTATCACTTTGTGGTTTTCCGGGCGTGAGGAAGCATGGCGCAGCACCGGCCCATTTTGGGTCATGATAAAGAAGCCGGTATGGGTAACGTCCAGCCCTGCCAGCTTGGTATAGATGCCGATATAGTCGCCGGTCTGTAATTGGCTAATCACCTGCTCATCAATAAATTCGCTAGGGATATAGGTGATGTTGCGCTCGGTGACCGCGATGCCAGGCAGATAGAGCTCGCCATCCGCTTTGCGGTTGAGCTGTTTGACCACGGTGATGGCATGCGGGCTGAGCTGCGCGGTGACGTCATCGGCAAGGATCTGGCGGGTGTGCGCCCAGTCGGTGAAGAAATGCTTGCGCTGCTGGAAACTGACATCACCATTGATATAGCGCGTCTGAATCACATTTTCGACGAAGTCGTTTTCGCTGGTGGCGGTTCTGAGCGCCTGCACGTAATCCAGATAGGTAAAGCAATCTACCCCACGGAAATCGATCACTAATTGTTCCGCTGCGGTGGCGGAACCGATTAGCCGGTTGGCTAGGTAAGGGGTTTCCAGGAAAGTCTGCGAGAGCAGATCGATGGCCCGCCCTTTATCGATTTCCGGTACCGCCGCATGCAGAGCCAGCGCTGCCTGCAGTTTGTTTACTGTGTAATCGTCCATTACTGTCGCCATTGTCAGAGGTTTCACCTGTTGCGGTAGGGATTCTACCGGGATTTTGGCCGGTTGTTTACCGCTGCAACCCATCAGCGTCGTACTCAATATTATCAGGGCCAAGCCACGCATCCCTCTCTCCCAAGCGATTATTGGTTTGGCCAGTATGGCGTGCGCAAGGTAAACCCAGTGTCACCCAAAAGCGGTAAATCAATAGCCCACTTCATTATTGAACGGCAGATACCAGAACAGTGCGATCTCATGATCGGCAATGTCCGGTTGCCCACGATAGAGTAAATGATCGATGCCACCCAGTACAAAGCCATAGCGCTGATAGCAGCGGCAGGCAATCAGATTATTGTTCTGAGTTTCCAGCATCAGCCCGGCGGTGTTCTGTTCCCGTGCCCAATGACGTGCGGCATCCAAAAGCGCTGTGGCTATGCCTTGGCGGCGAGCGTGGCGGCTAACGGCAATCTCCTCGATCAGCGTATAGTCGTTCCAGTTTTTGCTGAGAGTGATATGCCCCACGGCTTCCCCTTGGTAACGAGCGAGGAAGGTTTCCCCATCGTCATTGAGGAAGGGGGCCAGCGGGTAGACTTTATTGAAAGGAACCACTGGCTGTGTTGGCCACTGCTCGACCGGCTTATCAAAACAGGGTTGTGCGTAACAGGCGACGGCAAAGGAAAAGTCACCGTATTCCAGGTAACCGAAGGGGAGTTCGCTGATAATTTCGATGCCGATCGCCTGATGCAATTATTCCAGCTCCCTTAGCAGCCTGGCGGGGTTGCCCGCATAAATGCCTTTGCGGGTAATGCTCTTGCTGACTACCGCACCGGCACCAATCACCACGTCATCGCAGATTTCCACGGCCAGTATGGTAGCACCAGAACCTACAGAAACCCGGTTGCCGAGCCGCGTGTGTCCCCAGCTTGCCGGGTCGGCGTTAGGGGCGCCCCCTTTGAACAGATCGTTGGCAAACATCACGCCGTGGCCAATAAAGCAATCTTCGCCCAAGGTCACGTATTCACAGATAAAGCTATGCGACTGGATCTTGCTGCGCGCGCCCACGCAGACGTTCTTCTGGATCTCGACAAACGGGCCGACAAACACATCGTCCCCCAACTGGCAGCCATACAGGTTGCTGGGTTCGATCACCATCACGTTCTGTCCGGCCTGCACGTTATTAATCCCGCTTTGGCGGGTGCGGATCTTGGTTGTCATGGTCTCCCTCCATCAAGTAACGCAACATATTGATTATAGTGCAGAGTAACCCACAGGCCGCTGACAGCGTACGTTTTTTCAACCAAAGACTATAATTGATGCAGGGCCGAGAGCCTGATAGCCGCAACCCTTGCGCGGTGTCTGAACCGCCAGTGGTGTGTTTTCCGTTCGCCGATCGCGGTTGGCGGCGAAATGAGGAGGTGTCTCATGGTCAATCATGTCTGGGGTCTGCTGGCGCATCCCAACGCCGAATTCAAACAGATCAAAAGCGAGAATGAATCCGTCTCGCACTTGTATACCCACCACGTGCTGCTAATGGCGTTGATACCGGTGGTCAGCGCGTTTATCGGTACCACGCGGCTAGGCTGGCTCTCTGGTGAAGGGCAGGCAATCCGCCTGGATATGTTCACCGCTTTCTACACCGCCGTCGCATTTTATCTGTTGATGCTGGCTGGCGTGGCGATCATGGGCAAGGTGATCCACTGGATGGCGCGGCGTTATGAATCACGGCCAAGCCTGCACCTGTGTATGGTCTTTGCGGGCTATGTTGCGACCCCGATGTTTCTCAGCGGATTAGTGGCGCTGTACCCGTTGGTCTGGCTGTGTCTGTTTGTCGGCATTATCGGCCTGGCGTATTCGGGCTATCTGCTGTATCTCGGCATTCCACACTTCCTGAATATCGATCGCAAAGAGGGGTTTATCTTCTCCAGCTCAACCTTGGCGATCGGCATCCTGTTACTTGAATTGCTACTTGGACTGACTGTATTGCTGTGGGGGTATGGTTTCTGGTTATTCTGAAGTTAGCGTGATCGTTGCCCCTCATACCCTGTGGTATGGGGGGCTTTTGTTTAAATAAGCTGAACTCGACCCTCTGGATTTGTTACTCCCCCCTGCTTATTATCAACTCATTAAATGATACCGACTGGAATAATTGATGGCGACAATGAAAGAGGTGGCGCAGCGAGCCGGGGTTTCCGCTGCGACGGTCTCTCGGGTGATTAACAATACCGCCTATGTTGAGCCAGTGACCCGCGAGCGTGTCGAAAAAGCGATGCGCGAGTTCAATTACCACCGCAATGCGGCGGCGCTGGCGTTAGCCAAACGTAGTGGCAACATGCTGGGGTTGCTGACCGGGAATCTGGCCGATCCCTTTTTCTCGCGCCTGGCGCGTGGGGTGGAAGAGGTGACCCGCAAAGAAGGAGCGAAGCTGATGGTGTGCAGCGGTGGGCACCAGGCGGAGCGCGAAAAGGCCGGGTTGGATTTTCTGATCAATCAGGGCTGTGAGGCGATTGTCGCTCACATCACCCGTATGAGCGATGCCGATGTGCTGCGCTATGCCGCTCACTCCCCCGGTTTGGTGATCATCAATCGCTACTTTCCTGCCATTGCCAACCGCTGCGTGTGGTTGGATAACGTCAGTGCGGCTCAGGCCTCGACCGAACATTTGCTGCAACAGGGGCATCGGCGCATTGCCTGTGTGACCGCCGATTTACCCATTGACGATCGCAAGCTGCGTTTACAGGGCTACCGCAATGCGATGGCACAGGCGGGGATCGACGTTCCGGGGGAGTGGGTGATCAGCGTGCCCTTTGATGAAGAGGGGGGAGAATTGGCCGCAGTGACGTTTAATGACGTAATGGCCGCCGGCATGATGCGAGCCCTGCACCAGCGTCAAATCCCCTTGCCGCAGCAACTGTCGATTATCGGCTTTGATGATGTGGTGCTGGCACGCTATCTGTATCCCGCGTTAAGCACCATGCATTATCCCATCGAGCGCATGGCCAAACGGGCGGCCAAGCTGGCGCTGTTGAGCCAGCAACAGCAAGGGTTGCCGCCGCAAAATAACATGTTTAGCGCTGAACTGGTGCTGCGTGACTCGGTCACTCGCTGGCAGGGATAGCTTGTCCAGAGGTTGTTCTGAGAGCTGCATCACAAAGTTACCCGTCATGAAAGCGGTTACATGGCTTGAGGCGCTAGCTCACACCCCGGTAAACCAGGATTCACTACGCTAGCGGCACATCAATAACAACTCGGGGTGACCTATGGATGGTAAGAAAACGCTCAACCTTTGGCTGGCTTTGCTGCCGATCGTTGCCATGCTGACGCTGTTGATCGTCGGCTATGGGGTGTGGGAATTACGTATTGAACCGCTGTTACTGCTTTCGGCGGCCGTTGCTGCCGGATTGGCACTGTGGCAGGGCTACAGCTGGGATGACATTATAAACTCGATCGTCAGCAAGCTGGCGAAGGCCATGCCGGTGATCATGATCCTGATCTGTGTCGGCGGCCTGATTGGTACCTGGATGATCAGCGGCACCATTCCTTACATGGTGTACTGGGGGCTGAAAGTGATCAGCCCGCAATATATTCTGATCGCGGCCTTCTTCCTCACCAGCGTGATTTCCGTCTGTACCGGCACTTCATGGGGATCTGCGGGGACAGTTGGTGTTGCGCTGATGGGCGTTGCGGCGGGGCTGGATGTGCCGTTGGCGGCGGCGGCGGGCGCGGTGGTTTCCGGTGCCTATTTCGGCGATAAAATCTCTCCGCTGTCGGATTCGACCAACTTTGCCGCTATCGTGGCCGAAACCGATCTCTATGCACATATCAAACACCTGATGTATACCACGCTGCCCAGCTTTGTGCTGGCAGCCACCGTTTACCTGATCGCCGGTCATAGCAGCGTGGTGGGAACGGTTGCTACGCCACAGCGGGTCACTGACATCATTGTTGGGCTGGAAAGCCTGTATCATTTCAACCTGCTGCTGATCCTGCCGCCGGTGCTGGTGCTGTAGGGCGCGGTGACCAAACGGCCGGTGATCCCGGTCATGCTGGCTGCCTGTGTGCTGGCGATCGGCCTCGCCGTGGTGATGCAGGGCTTTAGCCTGAAACAGGGCCTGAACGCGCTGATGGACGGCTTCAACCTGTCGATGTTTGCTGAACGCGGGCATGATATCAGCGGCGTGATCGCCGATGTTCCGCGCTTGCTTAACCGGGGGGGCATGTTCTCAATGATGAGCACCATCCTGCTGGTTCTGTGTGCCTTCTCATTTGCCGGTGCGCTGACGGTGATTATCAACCGGTTGCTGAAAGTGGTGCGCACCACCGGCCAACTGATTGCCGCTACGGTGGGTACCACAATTCTGGTCACCGGCGCGACCAGCGATGGCAAGCTGGCGCTGCTCATTCCGGCAGAGCTGTATAAGGACGCCTATCGTCGCATGGGATTGGACAACACCAACCTGTCACGCACCATCGAAGATGCCGGTACGGTGATTGAGCCCCTCATTCCCTGGACGGCGGCCGGTGTTTATATGGCGACCACGTTGGGAGTGAGCACGCTGGATCTGCTGCCTTGGGCGGTGCAGTGTTACGCGGCGGTCTTCTTCGCTTTGATTTACGGTTTTACCGGTTTTGGCATCGCCAGAGTGAAGCCAGAGGCTCAACAACAGGAGATGCCAAATGAAACAGCCTGATTTCAACCAGGTGGTCGATCGCCACCATACCAGCTCGGTAAAATGGGATTTCATGGGGCATTATCTGCAATTGAATGAAACCGACCTGTTGCCGATGTGGGTATCAGACTTTGACTTTGCTTGCCCGCCAGCAGTGCAGCAGGCTTTGCATGCGCGTGTCGATCATGGCGTATTTGGCTATAGCGAACGTGATGAAGATTACTACCGGGCGGCTATTGAGTGGTTTGCCCAACGCCACCAACTGCCGCTGCAACGGCAATGGTTTACCTCGATCGAAGGGGTTGTGCCGGGGATTGCGCTGCTGATCCAGATGCTCAGCCAACCCGGTGATGGCGTCGTGGTGCAGGGGCCTTATTACGGCTCCTTTAAGAAGGTGATCACCCTCAATGGTCGTCGGGTACTCGAGAACCCACTGCAGGAGCGGGAAGGGGAGTATCACTTTGACTTTACCCAGTTGGCCGAGCTGTTGCAGCGGGAGAAGCCGCCGTTGCTGGTGTTGTGCAATCCGCATAACCCAACCGGCCGCTGCTGGAACCAGCAGGAACTGACGCAATTGCTGACGCAATTGCTGACGCTGTGCCAGCAACACGGGGTGACGGTGATCTCTGATGAGATCTGGGCGGATTTGATCCTGCCGGAAGAGCGCTTTACCTCGGTTTTACACCTGGGGTCGCAGTGGCACGATAGGGTGATTGTGGCAACCTCTGCCAGTAAAACCTTTGGTCTGTCCTCGCTACGCATCTCCAATTTCCTGATCCCGAATGCGGCGCTGCGTGAGCAATTTGTCGAACGGCTCAATGCGCACGGGCTAGACGTTTTCAACGCGCTTGCCATGACGGCAGCGACGGCGGCTTACCAGCAGGGTGGCCCGTGGCTAGATGCTTTGTTGGCTTATTTGGCCGAGAACCGGCGCTGGTTTGCACAGGCGTTGGAGCAGGCGGCTCCCTGGTGCCGGATGATATCAGCACAAGGCACTTATCTGGCCTGGCTGGATTGCCGTGCGCTCGGGTTGGATGATGAAGCTTTGCAGCTGGCCATGCGTCAACAGGCCAAGATTGCGCCTTCGATGGGCTATGGATTTGGCGAGCAGGGGGAGGGGTTTATCCGCATCAATCTCGGTTGTCCGCGCGCCTATCTTGAAATGGCCGTCGCAGGGTTGGCTAAACTAACCAATTGATTTTATAGTGGGCGCAGCATGCTGCGCCCACTTAGCGCCCCTCCAGTATAAAACCTCAGCTATGGCTAACCACCACCAGTTTCTGGTTCACAAACTCCTTAATCCCCAGATCTGACAGCTCGCGGCCAAAGCCGGAACGTTTAATACCGCCAAACGGCAGCTCAGGTGCGGTATCGGTCAAGGAGTTGATATACACCATGCCGGTTTCAATGCGTGAGGCCAGCTTTTTGGCTCGTTCAATATCGGTGCTGAAGATGGCCCCGCCAAGCCCGTAGTGGGAGTCGTTGGCCAGCTTGACGATCTCCTCGTCATCGCTCACCACATAGACCTGCGCCACCGGGCCGAAAAACTCGGTGAAATAAGCCGGGTTATCGCGGCTGATATGCGTGAGGATGGTGGGTTCAAAGAAGTTACCTTCGTGCTGTAACGCCTTGCCGCCCAGGTGCAGTTTGGCCCCTTGCTTCACCGCCTCATTGACCTGCTCGGTCAGCCCTTCCAAGGCAGACTTGGAGGATAGCGGCCCTAAGGTGGTGGTTTCATCCAGCGGATCGCCCATTTTCACATTCTTGAAATGCTCGGTGAGCTGTTGCAGGAAGGCTTTCGCTACTTTCTCCTGCACGATAAAACGCTTGGCGGCGGTACAGACCTGCCCGGCATTGTTGAGCCGTGCCTCTGCACCCACTTTGACGGCCTTCTCGAGATCGCAATCGTCGAGCACGACGAAAACGTCGTTACCTCCCAGTTCCAACGTGGCCTTTTTCAGCTTCTTGGCCGCCTGAGCCGCCACGATGCTGCCCGCTTTTTCCGAACCGGTCAACGCCACGCCTTGCACCCGATCATCGGCGATGATGCTGGCCACCTGATCCTGGGAAATATACAGGTTGGTATAGGCCCCTTTGGGCGCTCCGGCCTCATGCACCAGCTTCTCGAACGCTTCGGCGCAGTGCGGCACGATGCTGGCATGCTTGACCACTACCGGATTCCCGGCTGCCAGGTTAGGGGCGAGCACGCGCATCAGTTGGTAAAAAGGGAAGTTCCAAGGCTCGACCGCCATCAACACCCCGATGGGATGATGCTCGACCCAGGCCTCACCCAGGCTGGACTCATAGCTCACCGGGGCCAGGAATTTTTGCGCATTGTTGGCGTAGTAACGGGCAATCTGGGCACACAGCTTCACTTCGCCACGGCTTTGCTCGATCAGCTTGCCCATCTCAACGCTGGCAATGTTCGCCAGTTCCTCCACCCTGCTCTCCATCAGCTCGGCCAGCTTATGCAACACGGGTAGGCGCTGGATGATTTCGCCTTTGGCCCAGTCGGAATGATAAAGCGCATCGGCCTGGGCTAGCGCCAGTTCGACCTGATCGTCGTTATGCGGGGTATATTCTTTAATCAGCTGATTGTTAAAGGGGTTTACTGTCTGGTATGGCATGAAGTGCTCCTTTCGTCGCTCATGTTGACGCCTGACAGACGCCTTATTCAGAACGTTAAGTTTAGACGACAGGGCTGCGAAGGAGGGGCATAAAGGGCGATCGTGCGCCAGTGCCGCGCATGCAGAGGCTTAATACGAGTGTGCCGAGATGATCCTTTGCTCCCAAAGGGCAAGCTCTACCAGCCCCCTCTGCCTGTGGGAGAGGGGGCTGGTGAGGGGGGTAAGATAAAATGTTACTGAATGTTGTTACCCCAGTGTTTTTGCTTGCTGGTTTTGCCAATGCCGGGATTAAAACTGTTGGTAGGATCGGCATCCTGATAGAAGGCCTGTAAATCCGGTTTGGCATGATACAGATGGCCAACGTTGTGCTCGGCCGGATACTCCGCACCACGCTGATTGAGGATCTCCAACATCTGTTCTTTCAGCGCATGGCTGTTCGCGCCTTTTTTCACCACGTAATCCTGATGAAACACGTGGCACATAAAGTGGCCGTAATACAGCTTGTGCACCAACTGGTTGTCGATCTCCGGCGGCAGGGTTTCAAACCACTCGGTATCGTTGCGGCGCAGGGCGATATCCAGCGCCAGAATGTCCTCGACCTGATCGGCATGCACCGCGTGATAGCGCACGGCGGCGCCCGCTGCGGCAAAGCGGTGCAGGAACGCTTTCTTGCCTTCTTCAGGCGTGCAGACGAAAAAGTCACCGTCGGCCTGGGCAAAATAGCTTTGCAGATACTGCTGGGCTTCTTCCACGCCTGGGCCGGCCATTTTCAGCAGCAGATGGTGTTCAAAGCGTTGGCGATACGCTTTCATGCGCGTTGGCAGATGGTTAGGTGCCAGCTTGCTCAGCTTCTGCATCAGGTTATCGGTGAGGTTATGCGGTAACAGCGGCAGTTTGTTCAGCGTGGCATCCACTCGGCCCTTCAGGGTGAAGAAGCGCGGCATTTGATCGGTGCCCAGCTTGTCGATCATCATAAAGGTGTCTTTGCCATACACCTCGGCGATATCGAAAATATCGCGGTGCATATATTCCCCGGCCACCGGCAGATTTTCAAACTGGCTCAGCATATGGCGGCGCAGCTCGGTCAATACCGCGGTATCGTTGGTGCCGATATAGAACACCTGCTCTTTATCTTCTTTGGCGAAGGTGTCCAGACGTACCGCAAATACCGCCAGCTTCCCGGCACAGCCGGAAGCCTCGAACAGGCGGCGTTTATCGGCATTAAAGCGGGAAGGAGTATCGGCATCCACATCGCGCACACGGCTGGCGTATTCGTTATCCGAAGCGCGCAGTTCGCCATGTTCAACATCGGTTGGCCGGTAATCGCCCTTTTCCAACCGCGTGAGGATCTCTTCCGGCGTGTCGCCCAGGTTAATCCCCAGATGATTGACCAACCGTAACTGGCCATCGGCGTCCAGCTTGGCGTACAACGCCATTTCGGTATAGGCCGGGCCGCGCTTGACCAGCGCCCCCCCGGAGTTGTTGCATATCCCCCCGATCACCGAAGCGCCGATACAGGAAGAGCCGATTACCGAGTGCGGTTCACGGCCATAAGGTTTCAACAACCTTTCCAGCTTATTGAGCGTACTGCCGGGGAAGCCTACCACCTGCTTGCCGTTATCCAATACCTGAATATGATCGAGCCGCAGGGTGCTGACAATGACAATCTCACGATCATAATCCTGGCCGCTTGGGGTGGAGCCTTCGGTCAAACCGGTGTTGGCCGCCTGCATAATGACAATCTTATCGGCGGCGACGCAGGCTTGCAGGATCTGCCACAGTTGCAGCAGACGGGTAGGGAACACGACGGCCAATGCCTTGCCACCGCCGGAGCGGAAACCTTTGCGATAACGTTCGGTGCTACGCTCGCCGGTCAGCACTTGCGCGTTGCCGACGATATTTTTCAACTGAGTGATAAATGCCTGCGTCATGCCCATCTCCATGTCCCCGCCTGGCTGCAACGGGGTTTAATGTTTAATAGCGTTCCTGATATCCCGCCTCACGTTCTTCTGCTCGCAACGTCAGGATCTCCACGCCGTCAGCGGTAACCGCTACGGTGTGCTCCCATTGGGCGGAAAGCTTTTTATCGCGGGTGACCACGGTCCAGCCATCTTTCTTCTGCTTGATGCGGTGGTCGCCCTGGTTAATCATCGGTTCGATGGTAAACACCATCCCTTCCTGCAACACCGTACCGGTGCCTGGCTGGCCGAAGTGTAGCACCGCTGGGCCTTCGTGCATTTCACGGCCAATGCCGTGCCCACAATACTCCCGTACTACGCTGTAACCCGCCTGTTCTGCATGTTGCTGTATGGCGTGACCGATGTCACCTAGCGTAGCACCGGGTTTCACTGCCCGGATGCCTTGCCACATTGACTCATAGACATTGTTGACCAGGCGCTTGGCAATCGGGGTGGTTTGACCGATGCAATACATCTTGCTGGAGTCGGCAATAAAGCCATTATTTTCCAGGGTGATATCGACATTGACGATCATCCCGGAACGCAGAATTTTGCTGGCCGATGGGATGCCGTGGCAGATCACTTCGTCGATCGAGGTATTGAGCACGTAGGGGAAATCATACTGGCCCTTGCTGGCAGGGCGTGATTTCAGCTCATTGACGATAAAGGCTTCGGTACGGTCATTGATCTCCATGGTGGTGATGCCTTCGCGGATCACTTCATCGAGCATGGCAAACACCTTGGCCAGCAGCGCGCCGGAGTGGCGCATGATGGCAATTTCCTGCGGCGTTTTAATCACAATATCTTTCACCCAACAATCTCCTTCAGCGTCAACGCGTTATCTTTCATCATCTTCTTTACCAGTTGCGGATAGGTCAGCTCCGGGTTCAGCTCTGCCAGCATGCCGATCCTGATCCAGTGTTCCGCCTGTGCGTTGATAGAACGCGACATGGTCAGGCTGGCGAGCCTGAGATCGTCATGTAGCGTCTCCGAGATTTTTACAATCCCCATAGCCGACTCCGTCAGTGAACAATATACGGAGTGTATACGTTTTGGATGCTATGGGTTAGGCATTCTGTGGCGCAGGCATTTTAGGCTCAATGGTCATTGCCGGGGTCGCACAATGCGTTTATTGTGATCGTCGGCTTTGTTGCCATGACATTTTAAAGAAGGATTTAGGGCGTGACTAAACTACGTGTTGGGGTGATCTTTGGGGGCAAATCAGCGGAGCATGAGGTTTCGCTGCAGTCGGCAAAAAATATTCTGGATGCCATCGACAAAGAGAAGTTTGACGTCACGCTGCTGGGCATTGATAAGCAGGGGCAATGGCACCTTAACGATGCCTCCAACTTCCTGCTGAATGCGGAAAACCCGGCGTTGATCGCGCTGAACCACTCGAATAAAAACGTGGCGCTGGTCCCTGGGTATGAGAAACAGCAACTGATTGAAGCCGATGGTGCTGGTGCGTTGGGGCAACTTGATGTGGTATTCCCCATTGTCCACGGCACCTTGGGGGAGGATGGTTCGCTGCAAGGCCTGCTGCGCATGGCGAATATGCCGTTCGTGGGGGCGGGCGTGTTGGGTTCGGCGGTCAGCATGGACAAAGACGTTACCAAACGTCTGCTGCGAGATGCCGGGCTATCAGTAGCTCCGTTCGTCACGCTGACGCGTTCCAACCGCAACAACTACAGCTTTGCTCAATTAAGTGAAAGCCTGGGGCTACCGCTGTTTGTTAAACCGGCGAATCAGGGTTCCTCTGTTGGTGTCAGCAAGGTGCATGACCAGGCGGAGTTCGAACAGGCTATCGCCCTGGCATTCAGTTTCGACCATAAAGTGCTGGTGGAATCGGCTATTGTTGGCCGTGAGATCGAATGCGCGGTATTGGGCAATGATCATCCGCAGGCCAGCGTCTGTGGTGAAATTGTCCTGACCGATGAGTTCTACTCTTACGACACCAAGTACATTAATGAGCAAGGCGCGCAGGTGGTGGTACCGGCGGCGATCGATCAGGATGTCAGCGATAAAATCCGCGAGGTGGCATTGCAAGCCTTCAAAGCGCTGGATTGCTTGGGTATGGCACGTGTCGACGTGTTCCTGACGCCGGACAATAGCGTGATTATCAACGAAATTAATACGTTGCCTGGTTTCACCAATATCAGCATGTATCCAAAACTGTGGGGAGCCAGCGGGGTGAGCTATAGTCAACTGATCACCATTTTGATTGAGCTGGCGCTGGAGCGGCATCAGCAGGATCGCGGGCTGAACAGTTCGGTGTTTGATCGGGATTAAGCGGGTGGGCAACAACGTAACCGGCGCTGTTGCCCTTATTGATTGACCACTGTGGTTATCTAATGACTCGTTGCTGTTCCTTTTTTGAGCATACAAAAACGGGTATGAAGGCCGTAGAGACTAAAATATCGTCATCCAACAGTTGCTCTACTCTTAGCGTTTGCTTTTTGCCAAAGGTAATCGCATCGTCCGCTGCGTTATCGGTACCACTTCTTATAACCACAGGATCGGTCAATAACAGGAATTTACCTTCGTGCTCATAATGGTAATCCAAGCTACGTGAGACTACCGAAGATTTCGCACCGTCATGTATCTCTCCATACATTGAAAAAGTGACTTTATTGCTATCTTTAAAGTAGATAGAAACATCCAATATGGACTCAATCTGAGCTTTATTCCTGGTTTCATGTGTATTGAGTTTTGTTGTACAATATAAGCTTTGGTAGGTATTGTTGGGTGTTAGCCAAAAAATGGTTAATGCAATCAACAAGGAAATAGAAAAGAAAATCAATAACATCCATGGCTTAAATATCATTTGAGTTATAAATGTAAGTGGTTTCGCATTGTTCATTTTTATTATTTCCACACAAAGAAAAAATAAAGTTACTGTGTTCGGATTTATTGGTCAATCTTTTGTTTAAATAGATGTATGTGATTGGGGTTTTATATTTACTGTTTGCTATCTTTTTTGTTATGGCGTTGTCTTCCTGAGACCCCGGCACTAAGTCCATTAATGAGCCTTGTAAAAAATAAACATCACTATTGTCGATCTTTTTGTAGAAGGTTAGGCCGTTTTTGGGTAACCCTCCAACGTTATTGATATGGAAATAGATCGAATAACCCACCGCGGCCAGAGAAATTGTGCACAGTAGAAGGGCGAACGCCGTTTTATAAATAAGAAAACGTGAGAATAAGAGATTGGTTTTAGATGGTTCCCCCTCCTTAGGTAAATGTTCATCATCGTTATTTAACAGATCTGCGGATAAAGGGATTATCTTATCAACATTGTCGATAGCCTCCACAGTATCAACTTTTAAACAAAAACCGGATTTGGGT
>NZ_JAELTL010000249.1:0-316 GCF_016428815.1 Serratia sp. ASV30
GTGAACCAGTCATAATCAACTCCCTTATCCAAGCCAGGCGACGGCAATCACGCTGGAACCTACCGACATCGCGATCAGAATCACTAACACCACGCTCATCACCAGCGGCAGCGGAGCGGCCTGTGCCCTGTCTCTTATACACATCTCCGAGCCCACGAGACAGGAGGTATCATCTCGTATGCCGTCTTATGCTTGAAAAGGGGGGGGGGGGGGGGGGGGGGGGGGGGGGGGGGGGGGGGGGGGGGGGGGGGGGGGGGGGGGGGGGGGGGGGGGGGGGGGGGGGGGGGGGGGGGGGGGGGGGGGGGGGGGGGGGGGG
>NZ_JAELTL010000250.1:0-316 GCF_016428815.1 Serratia sp. ASV30
GTCGCCGTGGTGGTCAGTGAATGCCCACCTTCTGGCAATGGCGTGGTCGGGGTAAATGCCCAGGCCCCGTTGCCGTCGGTCATCACCGAACCAATCAGTTGGCCGTTGTCATAGACATTGATGGTGCCTGTCTCTTATACACATCTCCGAGCCCACGAGACAGGAGGTATCATCTCGTATGCCGTCTTATGCTTGAAAAAGGGGGGGGGGGGGGGGGGGGGGGGGGGGGGGGGGGGGGGGGGGGGGGGGGGGGGGGGGGGGGGGGGGGGGGGGGGGGGGGGGGGGGGGGGGGGGGGGGGGGGGGGGGGGGGGGGGG
>NZ_JAELTL010000251.1:0-316 GCF_016428815.1 Serratia sp. ASV30
CTGTGGCATAAGCATTCCATCCAACATTATTCTTGGTCACACACACGTCAAAGAACGAGGTCGTGCCCGGACGGATGTTTGTTGTATCGTATTGTTCGACACCGTCGGTATAGGTGAAAAACATCTCCTGTCTCTTATACACATCTCCGAGCCCACGAGACAGGAGGTATCATCTCGTATGCCGTCTTATGCTTGAAAAAAGGGGGGGGGGGGGGGGGGGGGGGGGGGGGGGGGGGGGGGGGGGGGGGGGGGGGGGGGGGGGGGGGGGGGGGGGGGGGGGGGGGGGGGGGGGGGGGGGGGGGGGGGGGGGGGGGGG
>NZ_JAELTL010000252.1:0-314 GCF_016428815.1 Serratia sp. ASV30
CCCCCCCCCCCCCCCCCCCCCCCCCCCCCCCCCCCCCCCCCCCCCCCCCCCCCCCCCCCCCCCCCCCCCCCCCCCCCCCCCCCCCCCCCCCCCCCCCCCCCCCCCCCCCCTTTTTAATGATCCGGCGCCCACCGAGATCTACACCCAGTTGGCATCGTCGGCAGCGTCAGATGTGTATAAGAGACAGGCCCAGCACGGTGTCGCCGTCCTGTACCGTCACCAGGCTGCCCGGCTTGCCGCTGCCGGTGAGCTCCGGACGGGTATCGTCCGTTACGCCCCCTGCCACAATATTACCGGTGATCGGACCCACATCA
>NZ_JAELTL010000034.1:0-61105 GCF_016428815.1 Serratia sp. ASV30
CCTGACCCCATGCCGAACTCAGAAGTGAAACGCCGTAGCGCCGATGGTAGTGTGGGGTCTCCCCATGCGAGAGTAGGACACTGCCAGGCATCAATTAAACGTTATCAGTATGACACCTGGTAATGCGTAAAATCACCAAGGTGGTTTTGCCAGCATCGAGAGATGCGACGTAAAAGAATCGGTGGAGCGGTAGTTCAGTTGGTTAGAATACCTGCCTGTCACGCAGGGGGTCGCGGGTTCGAGCCCCGTCCGTTCCGCCACTTATTTAAATTATGCCTGCTACTGTTAGCAGGCATAATGTTAAGCGTAATTTAGGGGCGTAGCTCAGTTGGTAGAGCACCGGTCTCCAAAACCGGGTGTCGCGAGTTCGAGTCTCTCCGCCCCTGCCATATTAGAAACCCTTTGCGAAAGCGAAGGGTTTTTTTTGCTTTCTATTCGCCTAGAATTGCCCGTCCTCCCGCTAACGCGTACAAAATTCCTGCCGAAATCGTTCCCAATTTAGACATTTCTAGCTGTATCTATGTACAAAATGGTTGTAATCCCGCGCTGTGATATCGCTCATCATTCCTGTCTGTATTTCAACTACACCTTATAAGCCCCACGAGTTTTTTGGGCACACTCGATAAAAGCGAATACACCCACTGCCATCTCTGTTTGACCGATTCAGGCAGAGCGAGGAGAAAAACATGGTTAAGCGTTTACTGTTAGCGGCCGCCGTAAGCGGTGTGTTGATGGGAGCGGCGCAGGCTGCCCCCTTGGTTGTCGGCTTTTCTCAGATTGGTTCTGAATCAGGATGGCGTTCGGCAGAAACCAAAGTGGCGAAACAGGAGGCGGAAAAACGGGGTATTACGCTGAAAATCGCCGATGCACAGCAAAAGCAGGAAAACCAGATCAAGGCGGTGAGATCCTTTATTGCTCAAGGCGTTGACGCCATCTTCATTGCGCCGGTAGTGGCCACCGGTTGGACCCCGGTATTACAGGAAGCGAAAGAGGCCAAAATTCCGGTCTTCCTGTTGGATCGCATGATCGAAGTGAACGATCCCTCGCTGTATACCGCTGCCGTCGCTTCTGACAGCGTCCATGAAGGGAAAGTCGCAGGCGAATGGCTAGTGAAAGCCGTTGCGGGCAAGCCCTGTAACGTGGTGGAACTGCAAGGCACTGTTGGGGCCAGCGTGGCCATTAACCGCAAGAAAGGCTTTGCGGACGGTATTGCCTCTGCCGACAACGTCAAAATCATCCGTTCGCAGTCCGGCGACTTTACTCGCAGCAAGGGTAAAGAGGTGATGGAAAGCTTTATCAAGGCTGAACAGAACGGCAAAAACATCTGCGCCGTCTATGCACATAACGACGATATGGCGATTGGTGCCATCCAGGCGATCAAAGAAGCCGGCCTCAAACCGGGCTCACAGATCAAGGTTGTTTCCATCGACGGCGTGCCGGATATCTTCAAAGCGATGATGGAAGGGGAAGCCAACGCCACGGTTGAACTGACGCCAAATATGGCAGGACCTGCGTTTGATGCCTTGATTGCATTGAAAAAAGACGGCACACAGCCACAGAAATTTATCCAGACCGAGTCGAAACTGCTGCAGCCTGAAACTGCCAGACAGGAATACGATATGAAGAAAAGCATGGGATATTGATCGTTAACAGGCGGAGCAGATAATGGCTACACCTCAGGCAGCATTATTGGCAATAAGCGGGTTATCCGTGGAGTTTCCAGGTGTAAAAGCGCTGGAGCAGGTTGATTTCACACTACAACGCGGTGAGGTGGTGGCGCTTCTTGGGGAAAACGGCGCGGGCAAGTCCACGCTGATTAAGGCATTGACCGGTGTTTACCAACGCTCCGCCGGTGAGATCTGGCTAGAAGGCACCGCGATTGCGCCACAGAATACGGCCCAGGCGCAATCGTTGGGGATTGGCACCGTCTATCAGGAAGTTAATCTGCTGCCTAATATCTCGGTGGCCGCTAATCTGTTTATCGGTCGCGAACCTACCCGTTTTGGCCTGATCGATCAAAAAACCATGTTGCGTAATGCCCGTCAGCTGCTGGAAGGCTATGGTTTACCGCTGGATGTCAGCCAGCCGCTGGGCAATTACTCGATCGCCATTCAGCAAATTGTCGCGATTGCTCGCGCCGTCGATCTCTCCGCCAAGGTACTGATCCTGGATGAACCCACCGCCAGCCTGGATGCCAAGGAGGTCACCATGCTGCTGGATATTCTTAGCCAATTGCGATCTCAGGGAATGGGGATGATCTTCGTCACCCATTTTCTCGAACAGGTTTACCGCATCAGCGATCGTATTACGGTGTTGCGTAACGGCAAGCTGGTCGGGACTCGTGTCACCGCCGAGCTGCCACGGCTCGAGTTGGTGCAGATGATGCTTGGCCATAGTTTTGATGAGACGCTGCTCAAACGCAGCGAACATCAGGCCGTGCAGGCTCCGCCTTTGGTGGAGTTTAGCGGCTATGGCCGACGCGGCATGGTTGAGCCCTTTGATCTGGCGTTGAGGCCTGGGGAAATCGTCGGCCTGGCTGGTTTACTGGGATCGGGGCGTACTGAGACGGCACAACTGATCTTCGGCATTAAGGCTCGGGATAAAGGTATTGCGAAAGTTGAGGGCAAAACGGTGGCGATCCCTACGCCCCGTAAAGCGGCCAGCCTGGGATTTGGCTATTGCCCAGAAGATCGTAAGACCGACGGTATTGTCGGCGCGGCCACGGTAAGGGAAAACATCATTCTGGCATTGCAGGCGCAGCGTGGTTGGTTACGGCCTATCCCGCTGCGTGAGCAAACCCGAATTGCGGAAGATTTCATTAAACTGCTGGGGATCCGCACGCCGGGGCCGGAGCAGCAAATCCAGTACCTTTCCGGCGGTAACCAGCAGAAGGTACTGCTTTCCCGCTGGCTGGCGACCAAACCCCGTTTCCTGATCTTGGATGAGCCAACGCGTGGCATTGACGTGGGGGCCCATGCGGAAATTATCCGCCTGATTGAACGGCTCTGTGATGAAGGGTTGGCACTGCTGGTTATTTCCTCCGAACTGGAGGAGCTCGCAGGCTATGCCGATCGCATCGTGGTATTACGCGATAGAAAACATGTGGCGCAACTTGACCATGATGCCATTACGGTTCCCGCCATTATGCAGGCCATTGCCGTGCAACAGGGGGCAGCATGAACCACAGGAGTTTTCCCATGACCGGTGGACCGCGCAAAGTAAGGTGGGTAATGCCCGCCGGAGCGACGCAGCTGGGGGCGCTGGCGGTGATTTTACTTATCGATAGCCTGGTCGCTCCCCATTTCTTTTCAATTCATATCCAGGATGGCCGCCTGTTCGGCAGCGTGATTGATATTTTTAACCGTGGCGCCCCTGTCGCGCTGCTTGCTTTGGGTATGACGCTAGTGATCGCCACCGGTGGGATCGATCTCTCCGTCGGTGCGGTGATGGCGATTGCCGGAGCGACCGCAGCCACCATGACCAGCGCTGGTTACCCATTAGCATACATCCTGGGGGCCGCATTAGCGGTTGGGGCACTGTGTGGCCTGTGGAACGGCTTCTTGGTTGCGGTGCTGCAAATCCAGCCGATCGTCGCTACCTTGATGTTGATGGTGGCCGGGCGCGGTATCGCGCAGTTGATTACTGAAGGACAAATCGTCACCTTTGAAAGTCAAGGGTTAGCCAAGCTTGGCAGTGGTTCGCTGATGTACCTGCCGATGCCAGTGATCATTGCTACCCTCATGCTGCTGCTGATTTGGTTACTGACACGCAAAACCGCTTTGGGGCTGTTTATTGAAGCGGTCGGTATCAATCTGCGCTCAGCACGTAATGCTGGCGTCAGTACTCGCTGGGTGATTATTGCGGTATATATCATTTGCGGCCTGTGCGCGGCGGTGGCAGGGGTTATCGTTACGGCGGATATTCGCGGTGCGGATGCCAACAATGCGGGCCTGTGGCTCGAACTGGATGCGATCCTGGCCGTGGTGATTGGCGGTGGGTCACTGCTGGGCGGGCGTTTTAATCTGCTACTCTCGGTGGTGGGGGCGTTAATCATTCAGGGTATGAATACCGGAATTCTGCTTTCGGGTTATAAACCGGAGTTTAACCTGGTGCTGAAAGCGGTGGTGGTATTAGCCGTGTTGCTGGTGCAATCCCCAAGTGTGTCATTACAGCGGTTGTGGCGGAGACGTAAATCATGATGAAGCGTAACCTTCCCCTATTGATCACTATTGTGGTTTTTCTGCTGGGCTACGCCTTTTGCCTTAGTCAATTCCCCAGCTTCGCTTCCACCCGCGTCTGGTGCGATCTGCTGACCGACAACGCTTTTCTCGGTATTGTGGCCGTGGGCATGACCTTTGTGATCCTTTCTGGCGGCATCGATCTTTCGGTGGGCTCGGTGATCGCCTTTACCGGCGTACTGCTGGCCAAGCTGATTGGCACTTATGGTATTGCTCCAGGTTATGCATTTGTCATTGCCTTGTTGATGGGGGCCTCATTTGGTGCGCTGATGGGGTGGATCATCGACGCGCTGAAATTACCTGCATTTATCATCACGCTCGCGGGGATGTTCTTTGTGCGCGGCATGAGTTTTATCGTGTCAGAAGAGTCTTTGCCGATCGATCACCCGCTGTATGCCACGCTGGCAAATTATGCCTGGAAAGTCCCCGGTGGTGGCCGATTTACCTTATTGGCGTTGGTGATGCTGCTGGTCGTGGCGATTGGCATGATCCTGGCGCATCGCACCCGTTTTGGTCATAACGTCTATGCCATCGGGGGGAATCCGGTCTCCGCTGGGCTGATGGGGGTGCCGGTACGGCGTACCACTATTCAGATTTACATGCTTTCCAGCACGCTGGCGGCCCTCTCCGGCATAATTTTCTCGCTATACACTTCCGCTGGTTATGCGCTGGCTGCCAGCGGTGTCGAACTGGATGCCATTGCGGCGGTCGTCATTGGGGGAACATTGCTGACTGGCGGCGTCGGTACCATTTTGGGCACCTTGTTTGGCGTGCTGATCCAAGGCTTAATCCAAAGTTACATCACTTTTGATGGCTCCCTCAGCTCCTGGTGGACCAAAATCGTCATCGGCATCCTGCTGTTCTGCTTTATCGGCCTCCAGAAGGCGATGAGCGCCTTTTGGCAGACCAGACGGGCAAAACCCCGCCATCCACGCCTGAAGCCGTCATAGCCGCTCAGGTTGCGGTATTTAAAGGTATTTTCAGCAGTTGGCGGATTAACGGCTGCTGGTCGCTGTTTTGCAGCCAGACGGCATAAAGCGGACGAACGATCGGCTGGGCGTCAGCAACAGCGACCAGTTGAGGGTAGTCTTTTTCCCACTGGCTGGGGAGAAATGCACAGCCACCGGTTGTCTCCAGCAATTGGCGCGTCAGATGCGCTGAAGTGGTGGTCAGCACGGGCATGCTGTCGCCCTCAAGCATGCGGGCTTCCTGTTGGTGAAAATCGGCACCCCATTCCAGTTTGATGTAAGGCATGGGGGCGGGGTTATCGCGTAGCGACGAGGAAAACAGGCGTAGCGAGAAGTTACCCAACAGCTGGCTGGCCAGCTCATCCATCTTTGGCGGTTCGGTGGTGATTAGCAAATCGAGCTGTCTTTCATGTAGCTGCTTCACCAACGAATGGCGCAGGGCTACCCTGGCTTCGAGCTGCAAGGCCTCCCGCTGCTGGTAGAGCGATTGCAGCCAGGGCGTGAGGTAAGCTTCCCATAGCGACGCGGTGGCACCGATCGAAAGTTCGCTGTGCTGTAGCGATCGTATCACCTCTTTCTTTGCCAACTGCCACGTGTTCATCAGGCTCTCGGCATAGGGCAACAGCCGCTCTCCTGCTGGTGTCAGGCGGATGTTGTTGCGGTGGCGAGTGAATAAATTCGCCCCTAATTGAGTTTCAAGCTGACGGATACGGAAACTCACCGCAGACTGCGTTAAGTACAGGGATTCCGCTGCGCGGCCAAAGTGTCGCGTTCTACTGACCTCCAAAAAGGTTTTCAGTAATTCGGTGTCCACACCAATCTCCAAAGTTTTTTATCGTTAAGATTTAAATGTTTTGTTTTACACGATGTCAAGCCTATCTAATACTCCGCGCCATAAACAGCACGGCCATGAGAGAATTAGGAGCGTGTCAGATGGCGGATAGCTTCACCACCAACAGTCGTTTTTTTGATAATAAAAACTATCCTCGCGGGTTCTCCCGTCACGGCGATTTCACCATTAAAGAAGCGCAATTGCTAGAGCGTTTCGGGTATGCGTTCAACGAGTTGGATGCCGGCAAACGCCAGCCAGCCACTGAAGAAGAACAGTTGTTCGTTGCAGTGTGTCGCGGTGAGCGTGAACCGGTAACCGAGCAAGAAAAAGTATGGTCTAAATATCTGGCGCGCACCCGCCGCCCGAAAAAATTCCATACGCTGTCAGGTGGCAAGCCGCAGGCTGATGCGGTAGAAGACTACACTGAAAGCGACGATTGATCATCATGGGGCCATTCGGCCCCATTTTTTATTCCAGGCTGCGGTGTAGCTGCAGCAGCAGGCGATCCATACTGCGATAGCTGAGCGCTTCGCTGAGATGGCGTTTATCAATCTGTTGTTCCCCTGCCAAATCGGCCAGCGTGCGTGCCACTTTCAGGATGCGATGCCAGGCTCGAACCGATAATCCCAGTTGGCTCAGCGTTTTCTCTAAAAACTCCGCTTCAGCTGCAGGCAAATGGCAATCCCGATCCACCTCGCGGTTACTCAACAGCGCATTCACTTTACCTGCCCGTGCCAGCTGCTGTTCGCGCGCCACCAGCACCCGTTGACGTACCTGTTGGCTGCTTTCCCCCGCATGGTGCTGCTTGGCCAGTACGCCCGGTGGCAGCAGCGGCACCTCAATCGACAAATCAAATCGATCGAGGAAGGGGCCAGAGAGCCTGCCGAGGTAGCGCAAAATCTGCTGCGGTGGTGTGCGGTTGTGTATGCCCTGATAGTGCCCGGTTGGGCTGGGGTTCATCGCCGCAATCAGCTGCACTCGGGCAGGGAAGCGTACCTTGGCGCTGGCGCGTGAGATGACGATTTCACCGGATTCCAGCGGCTCACGCAGCGCATCCAATACTCGCCGTTCAAATTCGGGTAACTCATCCAGAAACAGTACGCCGTTGTGCGCCATGGAGATTTCCCCTGGCCGTGGCAAGGAGCCTCCCCCAACCAGGGCCGCCATCGAGGCGCTGTGGTGTGGGGCGCGAAACGGCCGCTGGCGCCATGGCAGGGTTTCATCTGGATGATGCAGTAAGCTGGCAACGGCGACGCTTTCCAGCGCCTCCCGATCGCTTAACGGCGGCAGCAAGCCATTGAGGCGGCTGGCCAGCATGGTTTTGCCGGTGCCCGGAGGGCCAAGCAGCAACAGGTTGTGGCCCCCGGCCGCGGCAATTTCCAACGCTCGCTTTGCCTGTTCCTGGCCAATGACTTCCTGCAAGTCGGCAGTTTCCGTTGACGTGGCAGCCGCAGGAGGCGCTACGGCGATTGGCAGATCCCCCTTACCCTGCAAAAAAGCGCACACCTCCAGTAAATGTTCTGCGACTCGGGTCGTGCTGTTGGGAAGCAACCCCGCCTCTTTGCCGTTGGCCGCAGCCAGGATCAACTCCCGCTTGGCCTCGGCTGCCGCTATTGCCGCCGGAATGGCGCCGTGCACCGCCCTCAATGCGCCAGAAAGCGCTAATTCACCCAGGAACTCATAGTGCGCCAACTTATCTGCTGGCAGCTGCTCTGAGGCCGCCAGAATGGCCAGCGCAATGGGTAAATCATAGCGCCCCCCTTCCTTAGGCAAATCGGCCGGTGCCAGATTGACGGTGATGCGTTTGGCCGGAAAGGTGAAGCCGTTGTTGATCAGTGCGCTGCGCACCCGGTCACGGGCTTCTTTCACCGTGGTTTCCGGCAGGCCGACCAGTGTCAGGCCGGGTAATCCGTTGCTGATATGGACTTCAACCATGACCGAAGGCGCCTGCACGCCGATCGTGGCACGGGTATAGATTACCGCCAGTGACATATTGCTCTCCTCGCTGAAGGCAACATAATGCGGGAACAGCTAGATGGCCGCGCGCCAGTCATCATCAAATTGCGTAGTGCAACAAAGTTAAAAGTAATTAATTTCATCGTGTTAGTTCTATTTTTCGAGCTGCCGCGCATTTCGTTGTAATACCCATTAACAATTACGGGAAAGCTGAAACACATTAGCAAGCTAACCAAGTTGCAACAGCAAGGCTAATGGGTGTATTTAACAATTGTTTAAAATAAAAAATCACTTCATTAACAAAGCCCCGACCGCTACCGCACCCACTGCGGCCGCCGCTAAATCTGATGACCTCGTACTCTACGGTAGGGATAACACTATGTTTGGTTGGACTCCGCTGCAGCGCAATGCGGCAATTGCCAGCTTTTCAAGCTGGACGCTCGATGCTTTCGATTTCTTTGTGCTGGTCTTCCTGCTCAGCGATATAGCTCAGGCTTTTCAGGTAGGGATGGAAGAAGTCACCCTGGCGATCCTGCTGACGTTGGCGGTGCGCCCGATTGGCGCACTTATTTTTGGCCGTGCGGCGGAAAAGTATGGCCGTAAACCGATCCTGATGTTGAATATCGTGTTTTTCTCGGTATTTGAGCTGTTGTCGGCGGCCGCTCCTTCTTTGACCGTCTTCCTGTTGCTGCGAGTGCTTTACGGCGTGGCGATGGGTGGCATCTGGGGTGTGGCCTCTTCGCTGGCGATGGAAAGCATCCCAGACCGTTCGCGTGGCCTGATGTCCGGTATCTTCCAGGCGGGGTATCCGTTTGGCTATCTGTTGGCGGCGGTGGCCTATGGCCTGCTGTTTGAAGTGGTCGGCTGGCGTGGCATGTTCGTGATCGGGGCCGCGCCGATCCTGTTGCTGCCGTTTATCTACTTCTGCGTGGAAGAGTCGCCGGTGTGGCTGGCGGCACGGGCACGTAAAGAAAGCACCGCTTTGCTGCCCGTTCTGAAGAGCCATTGGAAGCTGTGTCTCTATCTGGTGTTGCTGATGGCAGCGTTTAATTTCTTCTCCCACGGCACGCAGGATATGTATCCGGCCTTCCTGAAAATTCAGCACGGTTTCGATCCTAAAACCGTCAGTATCATCGCCATTAGCTACAATATCGCGTCCATTATCGGCGGTATTTTCTTTGGTACCCTGTCGGAAAAAATTGGCCGCAAGAAAGCCATAATTATTGCTGCCCTGCTGGCGTTACCGGTGATCCCGCTGTGGGCATTCGCGAGTGGTTCGCTGATGCTGGGGGTGGGGGCGTTCATGATGCAATTCATGGTTCAGGGGGCATGGGGGGTGATCCCAACCTACCTCAACGAACTGGTGCCAGCGAATACTCGCGCGGTATTGCCAGGGTTTGTTTACCAATTGGGTAACCTGATTGCTTCGGTGAATGCCACCTTGCAGGCCGCGATTGCGGAACATCATGGGCAAAACTACGGCCTGGCGATGGCGATAATCGCCGGGACGGTGGCTATCGTGATCGCGGTGCTGGTGTATTTTGGCAAGGATACGCGCGGCAAACCGATTGCGGTAGAAAGTAAAGCGACTGGTGCTGGTGTTAGCGTTTGAATTTCATGCGCTTTGTTGCAGTTTTGACCCGGCAGAGCCGAATAATAACGCAAAAAAAGTGTTGTCAGGTTACCGCCTGCTATGGTAACTCTGTAGGCATTAGTTCGAAACGAGCACAGTGAACAAACCGATACAGTGAACAAACCGATTATGAAAGCCCTAGCCCAAGTGATTAGCCTAGTCGTGATTAGCGTGGTGGTGATTATTATCCCACCGTGCGGGGCTGCACTTGGACGAAGAAAGGCTTAGAAAACAAGCCGGAATCGCAAGATAACCCCCGCACCCAAAAGGTCCGGGGGTTTTTTTATGCCAAGAAAATGTGAACAAGGAGCAGAGAATGACCAACAGAATAAAATCCTGCACTTCCCGCAACAAGGCGGGGAAATAACCATGAATGGTGCTCAGTGGGTAGTTCAAGCGTTGCGTGCGCAAGGGGTAGACAAGGTATTCGGCTATCCCGGTGGTGCGATCATGCCGGTCTACGATGCGTTGTATGACGGCGGGGTTGAACATCTGCTGTGTCGTCATGAGCAAGGTGCGGCGATTGCGGCCATTGGTTATGCCCGTTCCAGCGGCAAAGTTGGCGTCTGTATCGCCACCTCTGGCCCCGGCGCGACCAACCTGATCACCGGGTTGGCGGATGCGCTGCTGGACTCGGTGCCAGTGGTTGCGATCACCGGTCAGGTCGGTTCTGCGCTTATCGGTACCGATGCTTTTCAGGAGATCGATGTTCTGGGCCTGTCTCTGGCCTGTACCAAACACAGTTTCCTGGTGGAGTCGCTGGAAGCGCTGCCGGGGATCATGGCAGAGGCGTTTGCCATTGCCACCAGCGGCCGCCCAGGCCCGGTACTGATCGACATCCCGAAAGACATCCAACTGGCGCAGGGTGATTTGCCTCCTCATCTGATGCCGGTAGAAGATCCGTTCGAACATCCCGCAGCAGAGTTGGCCATGGCCACGCAACTGCTGGCACAGGCTAAGAAGCCGATGCTGTATGTGGGCGGTGGCGTGGGGATGGCGCAGGCCGTCCCGGCATTACGGGAATTTGTCGAGTTGACGCAGATCCCAACCGTGGCGACCTTGAAAGGCCTGGGCGCACCGGATGCCAACCATCCGTATTATCTCGGCATGTTGGGTATGCATGGTACCAAAGCTGCCAACTTCGCCGTGCAGGAGTGCGATTTGCTGATCGCCGTGGGCGCGCGTTTTGACGACCGGGTGACCGGCAAGCTGAACGCCTTTGCGCCGCTGGCCAAGGTGATCCACATGGATATCGATCCGGCGGAAATGAGCAAGCTGCGTCAAGCGCATGTGGCCCTGCAAGGGGATCTGAGAACCTTGCTGCCAGCGCTGCAACAGCCGATGCAGATCGCTCCCTGGCTGCAACGAGTGGCCGAGCTGAAAGAAACCCACCCTTGGCGTTACGACCACCCGGGCCAACCGATTTATGCTCCGTTGCTGCTCAAGCAACTGTCCGAACGCAAACCGGCCAATACCGTGGTGACCACCGACGTGGGCCAGCACCAGATGTGGACCGCGCAGCACATGAGTTTTGAACGTCCAGAGAACTTCATCACCTCCAGCGGGTTGGGGACGATGGGCTTCGGTATCCCCGCAGCGGTAGGTGCGCAGATGGCGCGCCCGGAGGACATGGTGATCTGCGTGTCCGGGGATGGTTCCTTCATGATGAACGTGCAGGAGTTGGGCACCATCAAACGCAAACAGTTACCGCTGAAAATCGTGTTACTGGATAACCAGCGTTTAGGGATGGTTCGCCAGTGGCAGCAACTGTTCTTTGATGGCCGTTACAGCGAAACCAACCTCTCCGATAACCCCGATTTCCTGATATTGGCCAGCGCCTTCGGCATCCCCGGCCAACGTATTACCCGCAAAGACCAGGTCGCAGACGCGCTCGATACCTTGCTTAACAGCGAAGGGCCTTATCTGCTGCAGGTTTCCATTGATGAACTCGAGAACGTCTGGCCGCTGGTGCCGCCGGGCGCAGGCAACGAAACCATGTTGGAGAAAGTATCATGATGCAGCATCAACTCTCGATCCAGGCCCGCTTCCGCCCTGAAATGTTAGAGCGCGTATTGCGCGTTGTCCGTCACCGTGGCTTCCAGGTCTGTGCTATGAATATGGCTTCGGGCAGCAATAGCGACGATATAAATATTGAATTGACCGTTGCCAGCCAGCGCCCTGTGGATTTACTGTCATCTCAGCTAAGCAAACTGATGGATGTCTCCAGCGTTGAGATCCAGCAACAATCATCACAACAAATACGCGCCTGATTGCGCAAAAGGAACAGAACAATGACGAAGAAAGCTGATTATATCTGGTTCAATGGTGAGATGGTTCCGTGGGCCGATGCCAAAGTTCACGTAATGTCACATGCGCTACACTACGGGACGTCGGTATTTGAAGGGGTTCGCTGCTACGACTCCCATAAAGGCCCGGTGGTATTCCGCCACCGTGAACATATGCAGCGTCTGCATGACTCGGCTAAAATTTACCGCATGCCGGTAACGCAAAGCGTCGATGAGCTGATGGAAGCCTGCCGTGCTACGTTGCGTAAAAACAATCTGGTCAGCGCTTATATTCGTCCTTTGGTGTTTGTTGGTGATGTTGGCATGGGCGTTAACCCACCGGCAGGCTATAAAACCGACGTGATTATCGCGGCGTTTCCTTGGGGCGCGTATCTGGGTGAAGAAGCGCTGGATCAAGGTATCGATGCGATGGTCTCTTCCTGGCACCGTGTGGCACCGAACACCATTCCTACCGCGGCGAAAGCCGGGGGCAACTACCTTTCCTCACTGCTGGTGGGTAGCGAAGCACGCCGCCACGGCTATCAGGAAGGTATCGCGCTGGATGTTCATGGCTATATCTCTGAAGGCGCAGGCGAGAACCTGTTTGAAGTGAAAGACGGTGTGCTGTTTACTCCACCGTTCACCTCCTCCGCTCTGCCGGGTATCACGCGTGACGCGATCATCAAGCTGGCAAAAGACATGGGCTTCGAAGTGCGTGAGCAAGTGCTTTCCCGTGAGTCTCTGTATCTGGCGGACGAAGTGTTTATGTCCGGTACCGCGGCGGAAATCACGCCGGTGCGCAGCGTGGATGGCATTCAGGTGGGGATCGGCAAGTGCGGCCCAATTACCAAGCAGATCCAGCAGGCATTCTTTGGCCTGTTCAGCGGCAAAACCGAAGACAAGTACGGCTGGTTGGATCCGGTAAACCAATAACGACAGACAACACTAAACGGATGGTTCGTTCGCCATCCGTAAAATGACTATTTTTTGGAGTGAAGAGCATGCCTAAGTACCGTTCCGCCACCACCACCCACGGCCGCAACATGGCGGGTGCCCGCGCATTATGGCGCGCGACCGGGATGACCGACGACGATTTCGGCAAACCGATTATTGCGGTGGTCAACTCCTTCACCCAGTTTGTGCCGGGCCATGTGCATCTGCGCGACTTGGGCAAGTTGGTTGCAGAACAGATCGAAGCCTCTGGCGGCGTTGCCAAAGAGTTCAACACCATTGCGGTGGATGATGGGATCGCCATGGGCCACGGCGGCATGCTCTATTCTCTGCCGTCGCGCGAACTGATCGCCGACTCGGTGGAGTATATGGTGAATGCCCACTGCGCCGATGCGATGGTGTGTATCTCCAACTGCGACAAGATCACCCCAGGGATGCTGATGGCGTCACTGCGCCTGAATATTCCGGTGATCTTCGTTTCCGGCGGCCCGATGGAAGCCGGTAAAACCAAGCTTTCCGACAAAATCATCAAGCTGGACCTGATCGATGCGATGATCCAGGGGGCTAACCCGAACGTCAGCGACGCCGACAGCGCACAAATCGAGCGTTCCGCTTGCCCAACCTGCGGCTCGTGCTCCGGGATGTTTACCGCCAACTCCATGAACTGCCTCACCGAAGCGTTGGGCCTGTCCCAACCAGGCAACGGCTCGCTGTTGGCGACCCACGCCGATCGTAAAGACCTGTTCCTGAACGCCGGTAAGCGCATTGTTGAACTGACCAAGCGTTACTACGAGCAGGACGATGAGAGCGCACTGCCACGCAGCATCGCCAACAAGGCAGCGTTCGAAAACGCCATGACGCTGGACATTGCGATGGGTGGCTCCACCAATACCGTGCTGCACCTGTTGGCAGCCGCGCAGGAAGGCGAGATCGACTTCGCCATGGCAGATATCGATCGTCTATCCCGCAAAGTGCCACACCTGTGCAAAGTGGCGCCAAGCACTCAGAAATACCATATGGAAGACGTACACCGTGCCGGTGGCGTGCTGGCCATTCTTGGCGAGCTGGATCGCGCCGGGCTGATGAACCGCGATGTGGATAACATCCTGGGGATGAAGCTGCCAGAGACCCTGGAAAAGTACGACATCATGCTGACCCAGGATGAGTCGGTGAAGAAAATGTTCCGCGCAGGCCCGGCAGGTATCCGTACCACCCAGGCATTCTCTCAAGACTGCCGTTGGGACACGCTGGACAACGATCGTGCCGATGGCTGTATCCGCTCATTGGAAAACGCCTTCAGCCTGGAGGGTGGTCTGGCGGTGCTGTATGGCAACATGGCGGAAGACGGCAGCATCGTTAAAACCGCCGGCGTGGATAAAGACAACCTGACCTTCCGTGGGCCAGCCAAGGTTTATGAGAGCCAGGATACGGCCGTTGAGGCGATCCTGGGCGGTAAAGTGGTGGCAGGCGACGTAGTGGTGATCCGCTACGAAGGGCCAAAAGGCGGGCCAGGCATGCAGGAAATGCTCTACCCAACCACCTATCTGAAATCGATGGGGCTGGGCAAGGCCTGTGCGTTGATCACCGATGGTCGCTTCTCTGGCGGCACTTCCGGTTTATCTATTGGCCACGTTTCGCCGGAAGCGGCCAGCGGTGGCCTGATTGCGCTGGTGGAAGAAGGGGACATGATCGATATCGATATCCCGAAACGCAGCATGGTGCTGGATGTGCCGGAGAGCGTACTGGCTGCACGCCGTGAGGCGGAACTGGCACGAGGTGATGCGGCCTGGACACCGAAAGCGCGTGAGCGCCAGGTATCTTATGCGTTACGTGCTTACGCTACGCTGGCTACCAGTGCAGACAAAGGCGCAGTGCGGGACAAGAGCAAGCTGGGAGGCTAACCACCATGGCGGTATCACAACCCCTACCCGACGCCCCCTGCGGCGCGGAATATTTGCGAGCGGTACTCCGCTCGCCAGTTTACGAGGTGGCTCAGGTCACCCCGTTACAGACAATGGGCAAAATCTCTTCGCGCCTCGGCAATACCATTCTGGTGAAGCGCGAAGATCGCCAGCCGGTGCACAGCTTTAAGCTGCGCGGGGCTTACGCGATGATCGCCAGCCTGGATGAAGAGCAGAGGGCACGTGGCGTGGTCACGGCCTCTGCGGGCAACCATGCACAGGGCGTCGCCTTTTCCGGCAACCGTTTGGGGATCAAAACCCTGATCGTGATGCCGGTGTCGACGGCGGATATCAAGGTTGATGCGGTGCGCGGCTTCGGCGGTGAAGTGTTACTGCACGGTGCCAACTTCGACGAAGCCAAGGTCAAGGCGATTGAGCTCTCGCAGCAGCAGGGCATGACCTTCGTGCCACCGTTCGATCACCCGGCAGTGATTGCCGGGCAGGGCACTTTGGCGATGGAGCTGTTGCAGCAGGACGCGCACCTGGACCGGGTGTTTGTCCCGGTTGGCGGTGGTGGCCTGGCGGCCGGTGTGGCGGTGCTGATCAAGCAGTTGATGCCACAAATCAAAGTGATTGGCGTGGAAGCCGAGGATTCGGCCTGCCTGCGTGCGGCGCTGGATGCCGGGCAGCCGGTCGATCTGGCGCGAGTTGGGCTGTTTGCCGAAGGCGTGGCGGTAAAGCGCATCGGTGATGAAACCTTCCGTTTGTGCCGTGAATACCTGGATGACGTGATCACCGTCGACAGCGATGCGATCTGTGCAGCGGTGAAAGACCTGTTCGAAGACGTGCGGGCCATCGCCGAACCTTCTGGCGCGCTGGCGTTGGCAGGGCTGAAAAAATACGTGCAGCAGCACAATATTCAGGGTGAGCGGCTGGCCCACGTGCTTTCCGGTGCCAACGTGAATTTCCACGGCCTGCGCTACGTTTCCGAACGCTGCGAACTGGGCGAACAACGCGAAGCGCTGCTGGCAGTGACCATTCCAGAACAGAAGGGCAGCTTCCTGAAGTTCTGCCAGCTGTTAGGCGGCCGTGCGGTTACCGAGTTTAACTACCGCTATGCCGATGCCGACAACGCCTGCATTTTTGTCGGTGTCCGCCTGACCCGAGGCCATACCGAGCGGCTGGAAATCATCGATGAGCTGAACCGTGATGGCTATCAGGTAGTGGACCTGTCCGACGATGAGATGGCGAAACTGCACGTGCGTTACATGGTTGGCGGGCGGCCTTCGAAACCGCTGCGTGAGCGTCTGTACAGCTTTGAGTTCCCAGAGTCACCGGGCGCTCTGCTCAAGTTCCTGCAAACGCTGGGCACGCACTGGAATATTTCGCTGTTCCACTACCGCAGCCACGGCACCGATTTTGGTCGCGTGTTGGCAGGGTTTGAACTTTCGCAGACCGAGCCAGAGTTTGAGCAGCACCTGCAGGCGTTGGGTTACGACTGCCATGATGAGACCGACAACCCGGCCTTCCGGTTCTTCCTACAGGGCTAACCTCGGCGACAAGGATTGCGTATGACCAATGAGTTCACCGGGTTCAGCCAACAAGGGCTGGACTTCCTGCAACAGGTGCGGATCGAGAACGACAAGGAGTGGTTTGATGCCAATCGGGGCGTGTATGACCGTGAGCTGTTAACACCGTTTCGTTCGCTGGTGGATGCACTGAGTCCTGCGATGCTGATGATTGACCCGCAGTTTGAAACCCGTCCGGCCATTGGCAAAACGCTGTCGCGCATTCATCGCGACACGCGTTTTTCCCATGATAAATCCCGCTATCGTAGCCGTATGTGGCTGACCTTCAAGCGGCCAAGCAAAGACTGGAAGCTGGCACCGGTGTATTTCTTTGAGCTGGGGCCGGATATGCTGCGTTATGGCCTGGGCTATTACAGCGCCGACAAAGCCACCATGGATCTGTTTCGCCATACCTTGCTGCGCAGGCCACAGCCGTTTTTGGAGGTGGCCGAGTGCTGCCGCGCGCCGTTCGAGCTGGTGGGGGAAAGCTATAAGCGCCCGCGAGTGTTGGAGCAGGCACCGGAGATTGCCACTTGGTACAACCGTAAGTCCTTTGCGGTGATGGCCACAGATAATCAGGTGGAAAAGCTGTTCAGCGCCGATCTGGTCGCTACCTTGACCCAGGGTTTCCAGCAGTTGGAGCCGCTGTACCAGTGGCTGATGCAGGTAGAAGCGATGAAGCAGGTCGATCCCCAAGACCTATGAATACCCGTCGTCTTTCAAGCCACAGCGTTGTTGGCTGCACTCACTCACCCAAAAGTAAGCTCCTGGGGATGAGCGAGCTGGCCGCCTAACTGTGACTTGAAATCCATAGGGTATTATTAAGTTGTGATAAACAACCTCATTGAGTTTTGAGTGGGGATCGCACTGCTATTCACAAAAGTTGCCAGAACGCCTCAATCAGCGGTTCGTTGAGGCGTTTTTTCGGCACGCAGACCCCCAGTTCGAACGGTTCGACCATCGAGATATTCTCCAACTGAGAAATGCGGTTGCGAACTGGCTCTGGGCTATTGTCTACCACCACGCTGGGGATCAGCGCGATACCGCAGCCTAATGCCACCATCGAAACAATCGCCTCATGCCCACCGACGGTGGCGTAAATCAGCGGATTGGTGATGTGCTGGCGGCGGAACCACAGCTCGATGCGTTTTCGTGATGGGCCATGCTCCGGCAGGATAAACGGCATATTGGCCCAGTCCGGCTGCTCGGCAAAAGCCTGCGTTCGAACCGCGCACGGCAGAGCGGGAGCAATCAGCACCAGCGGGATCTCACCGATTTGGGTGAAGGCGACGCTGGTGGGGAGGGTTTCAGGCCGCCCGGCGATACCAAGGTCGGCCTCGTTGGACTGCACTTTGTCCACCGCATCGGCGGCATCACCGGTGGTCAATTTGATTTCAACCAGGGGATGCTGAGCACGGAAGCGATCGAGGATCGGCGGCAGATGGCTGTAAGCGGCGGTGACCGAGCAGAACAAACGCAGTTCGCCGCTCAGCGATGGGCCGTGCTGGCCAAGCGAATGTTTCAACTGCTGATACTGCAGCAGCGTTTGTTGTGCGAACACTTTCAGCTGTTCACCCGCATCGGTCAGCTCTACGGTGCGGTTATCACGCAGAAACAGCGGTTGTCCAAGCGTTTCTTCCAGCCGTTGGATCTGGCGGGAAAGCGTGGAGGGGCTGACGTGCATCGCCTTGGCGGTACGGCCAAAGTGATGGCTTTCCGCCAGGTGCAGGAACAGCTTGAGATCACGTAAGTCCATAATCAGTACGCTCGCAGCGGGGTGTTGCAGAAATTGCAACGTCACGTTCGTAATATATCAATTTAAGCAACGCAATTCCTGTTATACATTGGTTTCAACGGATCCCGTACCGACAGGGCGGGGATGAGAATAATATTGCACGACACAACATTAACTGGAGCATCACCATGGCTAACTATTTCAACACATTGAACCTGCGTCAGCAGTTGGCGCAATTGGGTAAGTGCCGTTTCATGGCGCGTGACGAATTTGCGGATGAAGCCGGTTACCTGAAAGGGAAAAAAGTGGTGATTGTCGGCTGTGGTGCTCAGGGTCTGAACCAGGGTCTGAACATGCGTGATTCCGGCCTGGACGTGGCTTATGCGCTGCGTAAAGAAGCGATTGCCGAGAAGCGTGCCTCATGGCGCAAAGCCACCGAGAACGGCTTCAAGGTTGGCACCTACGAAGATCTGATCCCGCAGGCCGATCTGGTAGTTAACCTGACGCCAGACAAGCAGCACACCTCAGTAGTTCGTGCCGTACAGCCGCTGATGAAAGACGGTGCTGCGCTGGGCTACTCCCACGGCTTCAACATCGTTGAAGTGGGCGAGCAGGTTCGTAAAGACATCACCGTAGTGATGGTTGCACCTAAGTGCCCAGGTACCGAAGTGCGTGAAGAATACAAACGTGGTTTCGGTGTACCAACGCTGATCGCGGTTCACCCGGAAAACGATCCAAAAGGCGAAGGCATGGCGATTGCCAAGGCATGGGCGGCAGCCACCGGCGGCCATCGTGCAGGCGTGCTGGAATCTTCCTTCGTGGCAGAAGTGAAATCTGACCTGATGGGCGAGCAGACCATCCTGTGCGGTATGCTGCAAGCGGGTTCTCTGCTGTGCTTCGACAAGCTGGTGTCTGAAGGTACCGACCCGGCGTACGCAGAAAAACTGATCCAGTTCGGCTGGGAAACCATCACCGAAGCGCTGAAGCAGGGCGGTATCACCCTGATGATGGACCGCCTGTCCAACCCGGCGAAACTGCGTGCCTATGCGCTGTCTGAGCAACTGAAAGGCATCATGGCTCCGCTGTTCCAGAAGCACATGGACGACATCATCTCTGGCGAATTCTCCAGCGGTATGATGGCCGACTGGGCCGCAGACGATGTGAAACTGCTGACCTGGCGTGAAGAGACCGGCAAAACCGCTTTCGAAACCGCGCCGCAGTTTGAAGGCAAAATCAGCGAGCAGGAATACTTCGACAACGGCGTACTGATGGTAGCAATGGTGAAAGCGGGTGTTGAGCTGGCCTTCGAAACCATGGTGGATTCAGGCATCATCGAAGAGTCTGCTTACTACGAATCACTGCACGAGTTGCCGCTGATCGCTAACACCATCGCGCGTAAGCGTCTGTATGAAATGAACGTGGTGATCTCCGATACTGCAGAATACGGTAACTACCTGTTCTCTTATGCGGCGGTACCGTTGCTGAAAGAGTTCATGACCACTCTGCAAGCGGGCGATTTGGGTAAATCTGTTGCTGGTACCACCGTTGACAACGCGCAGCTGCGTGACGTGAACGAAGCGGTTCGCAACCACCCGATCGAATCCGTTGGCCGCAAACTGCGTGGCTATATGACCGATATGAAACGTATCGCAGTAGCTGGTTAAGCACCAAGATTGTAGCGGCCCGATTTATCGGGCCAACTAAAAAGGCCAGCATCGTTGCTGGCCTTTCGTCTATCTAGACGACGGAAATTACTGCGGCATCGCCTCGCGTGGGATAATGGCCCCGCGATACTGGATCACCGTGCTGGCGGTCAGGTGGCCACGTTTGGCCGCGCTAACGGCATCACCGCCGGTCAGGCGTACAGCCAGATAGCCCGCGCTGAAGGAATCCCCGGCGGCGGTGGTATCAATCACTTTCTCTTTTGGCAGTTTGACCGCTGGTACGTCGTGGGTTTCCCCATCGGCGCTGAACACCAGGCAGGAATCTGCGCCACGCTTAATCACAATCTCACTTACGCCAAAGTCACGCGTGCGGCTCACCACCTGCTCAACCGGCTGTTTACCCCACAGTAAATCTTCATCATCCAGCGTCAGGAAAGCGATGTCGGTACAGGCCAGGATCTCGCGATAGGCCTGCTGAGTCTCTTGCTGGCTTTGCCACAGCCGTGGCCGATAGTTGTTATCGAAGATCACTTTGCCGCCGTTGGCTCGGCATTGGCGCAGCAGGGTCAGCAATTTGGCCCGGCTGGCAGGGTTGAGGATCGCCACGCTGATACCGCTCAGATACAGGTAATCAAACTGCGCCAGCTGCGCGCACAGGCTCTCTGCCTGGGGGCCATCCAGCCAGTAGCGGGCGGCAGCATCGTTACGCCAATAATAGAAGGTGCGCTCGCCGGTATCGTCGGTTTCGATCACGTACAGCCCCGGCAGCTTGTTGTCCAATTGCTGGATCAGATCGGTTTTCACCTGCTCCTGCTGCCAGGTTTGCAGCATTTCCCGGCTGAAGCTGTCGGTGCCCAGCGCGGTGACATAATGCACGTTCAGTGCCTGTTGCGGCACCTGGCGGGCGATATAGACGGCAGTGTTGAGAGTGTCGCCACCGAATCCACGGCTGAGATCGGCGCCTTTCTGCGACAGTTCGATCATGCATTCGCCGATCACGGCGAGGTTTTTGCTGTTCATGATAATCCCTGGCTTGATAATGAGTCTGGTTGCTGCGAATACGTCCAGTCTCAACGCAAGGGCGAAGCGAGTCAATAGGAATAAAACAGCGTTTTAATTAGTTTATGATCGCGATCGGGAAACGCGAAGTTTCCCGCCGTTGAGGAAGAAAAACTACTTGGCTGCCGCGCGCAGATCGGTGACGCATTGACCACCAATCCCCCAGTTATCGGTCTCCACTTCATCGATCACCACCACGGTAGTGGCGGGGTTTTTGCCGAGCGTATCGACCAACAGTTGGGTTACGCCTGCGATTAGCTGTTTTTTCTGCTCCGCGGTTGCACCCTCGCGGGTAATTTTGATATTTACGTAGGGCATTAAAATTTCCTCTTGTTATCGAAACGTTGCATGTAGGTAATGGCTTAATGTAGGGACCTTTTACCCAAGCTTAAAGTTTTATTGTGCGTTGCCGATAACAAGATCGACAAATTTCCGGCAACGTTATCGTTCCCATTCCCTAATGGCGATAGTACCGATGATAACCAACATGATCTCTGGTTTACTGACGCCATTGTTTGCCGCCTGGCAGCGTGCCAAGGTCTTCCATTACTGGCGGCAGTGTCGGCGTTTGTATACTTTTCAACCTATTTACCGCACCTGCGGCAAACTGCTGGCGGTGGAGTTGCTCACGGCGGTACATCATCCGGCGTCACCGAATAAGCCGGTATCCCCAGAACATTACTTTGCTGCGCTGGGGCTACGCCAGCGCCTGGCGGTCATTCAGGAACAGCTCGATTTACTGCAGCAATGGCAGCCCCTGTTTACCCGTCATGCGCTAATGGTCTCCATCAATATCGACGGTAAGGCATTGCAGGCCCTACAGCGGCACCCGGCGATGCAGCGACAAATCAGCGTCATGCCTTACCTGCGTTTTGAGCTGGTGGAGCAGGCAGACAGGGCGTTGAATGGACCGCTGCAGCATATCCCCGGGGCGGAGCGCCTGTGGCTGGATGATTTCGGTAGCGGGCTGGCGAATTTCTCCGCGGTCAGCAGCTGGCGTTATCAGTATATCAAGGTGGCGCGCGAGCTGTTTATGTTGCTCAAGCAGAGCGATGAGGGCATCCAGCTGTTTTTTACTCTGGTGCGCCTGATGAGCCAGCACAGCGACGGGGTGATTGTCGAAGGGGTAGAAACAGAGCAGGAATGGCGGCTGGTACAGCGTTCTGGTGCGTTTGCCGCCCAAGGGTATTACCTTAGCCGCCCTGCACATTTTGACCAGCTTAAAACCCTGCCTACGCGGTTTACTGCCCCCACCCCCTGACCCATTAGTTCCCAAAGCGTGAACTTAGGCCTATCCTCTACTAGGCTTTCAGTAAGGCTGCTTATCAATTTGAGCAGTCTGCTATCGCCTCGAGGGAGCTGTTATGACAAGAATGGGCAAAACTTTTAGCTGGATTGGCGGCATCGTGCTGCTGATCATCGTGGTTTTGGTGGTCTTCATTGCCACCTTCGATTGGAACCGTCTCAAACCCACCATCAATAGCAAAGTCTCTGCCGAGCTGCAGCGCCCGTTTGCTATTCGTGGCGATCTGGGCGTTAACTGGGAACGTCACCAGGATGAGGGGGGTTGGCGTGCCTGGGTACCTTGGCCGCATATCCACGCCGAAGATATTATGCTGGGCAACCCGGCCAAGATACCGGGCGACGAGATGGTCACACTGCAACGTGTCGATGCCTCGATTGCGCCATTGGCGCTGCTGGGCAAAGAGGTACTGATCCCGCGTATCTGGTTGAAGCAGCCAAATGCCTCGCTACAGCGCCTGGCGAACGGTGACAATAACTGGACCTTCAACCTGGCCAACAGCGCCGATAAAGACCCCAACCAACCACAGTCAGACTGGTCGGTCAGCATTCACGATATCGTGTTCGATCGCGGCCAGATTGATTTTAAAGACGCCACCCTCAAGGCCGATTTCCAGGCGCTGATCGACCCACTTGGCAAGCCTCTGCCCTTTAGTGAAGTTGCGGGTAAACAGCCGGGGGATAAAGCGACGACGCCGGATTATGTTTTCGGCTGGAAGGTTAAAGGAAAATACCACGGTGAAGCGCTGTCAGGCAGTGGCAAGATGGGGGGCATGCTGTCACTGCAAAGCGCTGATATACCGTTCCCACTGCAGGTCGATGTCCGTTCTGGCAATACCAGAGTGCAGGTCGTGGGAACGCTGTCCGATCCGCTGAACCTTGGCGGTCTGGATCTACGGCTGAAATTCTCCGGTGACAGCCTGGGAAACCTGTATGCGCTGACCGGCGTGTTGTTACCGAATACCCCTCCTTATGCTACCGATGGTCATCTGATCGCCCAGTTGCATCAACCGGGCGGTGCGGTATTCCAGTATCAGGGCTTTGACGGCAAGATCGGTGACAGCGATATCCATGGGGATTTGAAGTACGTTGCGAGCCACCCTCGGCCCAAGTTGAGTGGAGAGGTGCTTTCCAAACAGCTGCGTTTTGCCGATCTTGCGCCATTGATCGGTGCGGACTCCAATCAGCAGAAAGCCAATCGCGGCGAGAAGACCCGCCAGCCGAGCGATAAAGTGCTGCCGGTTGAGAAGTTCGAAACCAAAAGCTGGGGGGTAATGGATGCCGACGTCAAATTTACCGCCAAACGCATTGAGCATGGCAGTTCGCTGCCGCTGAGCGATCTGAATACCCACCTTAAGCTGGATAACGCGGTGATCCTGATGGACCCGCTGCGCTTCGGCGTGGCCGGGGGGAACCTGAATGCCACCGTCCGTCTTGATGGTAGCAAGAGCCCGATGCAGGGCCGGGTGGATATGCATGCGCGTAAGTTCCAGCTGAAACAGCTGCTGCCGAACGTGGAGTCGATGAAGCGTAGCCTGGGAGAATTGAACGGCGATGCCAAATTGACAGGCAGCGGCAACTCGGTAGCCGACTTGCTGGCAACCAGCAGCGGCGACCTGCGCCTGCTGATCAATGACGGCGTGATCAGCCGCAGCCTGATGGAAATTCTGGGCCTGAACGTAGGCAACTACCTGGTAGCTCAACTGTTTGGCGATGACGAGGTGGGGATCAACTGTGCGGCGGCGGATGTCGGCATTCGCAGCGGGTTGGCGACGCCACGGCTGTTCGTGTTTGATACGGAAAACGCCATCATCAACATCAGCGGCAATATCAATTTCGCCACCGAGCGGCTGGATCTGTCCATCGACCCAGAAAGCAAAGGGATGCGGGTACTGACCCTGCGTTCGCCGCTGTATGTTAAAGGGACATTCAAAAAACCGGACGCGGGCGTGAAGGCCGGGCCATTGATTGCCCGCGGGGTGGCTGCTGTGGCGTTGGGCGTTGTCGTTGCTCCGGCAGCGGCATTGCTGGCCCTGGTTTCACCGAGTGACGGTGGCGAAGAAAACCAGTGTGGCAAGATCCTGCAGCAGATAAAGAACAAGAAGTGATCCAAGATTACTGTAGTACCTGGCAGCTGTGATCCTGGATCTCTTCGGCTGAGGCCAGATTCAGCTGCCACAAATTACGTTTCACAGCCAGCAGGAGGAAATCCCCTCCCGGTAAGGCCGTCATCGCCATGCCATAGCTCCCCATATTATCACTAGAGCCCTCAACGCCCTGAGCCAGCAAACGGAATGCCCCAAGCTGCTTGAGTTCAGCAGCGCTGGCGCGGCGAGCCAAATAATCATGCCCCAGCAATCCACCGGGTAGCGGCTGCCAGCTTTCGCTGAAATCCCCTTGCAGCTGCGCCAGCCGGGTTTTTACCGCCGGTTGCAGGCAGGAGATATGAATATGCAGCTGATTTTGCGTACGGCCATATTCAGAGTTGATCGCCAGTGAGATGACGGCATCGTCGATCGGTTTACCGAGTTTATCCGTCATAAAATGCCGGGCCTGCCAGGCTAAGGCGAAGAAGTTGGCGGTGTCGGACTGTAATACCTGCGGACTTTCAATGCCGGTGATTTTGGCCGTTGGCATCAACAGGTATTGCAAAGGCCCATTGCGGTCTTTCAGCACCACGAACCCGGCCTGCTCATCTACCTGTGCGCAGGGGGCCGGATTATGGTTTTGCTGCTGATTTGGCAGGCATTGCTGGCTGACGATATGCCACAGTGCATCCGGGTGGGCCGGTTTTAGCCAGAAATAGGCAGCAATGGCGATAATAATCAGCAACGTAACAGACAAACAGAGCCAACGGCGCAACGACATGGGCGGGTTTCCTCAGCAAATGAGGGGATAGCATAGCCGGGATTTGTGACAACAGACAAACAGGCCCCCATAGGTAGGGGGCCGGGAGAGGATTACAGCGATGTGTGGCGGGTTTCTTTCATCAGCAGCAGCGCGATCAGCGTCAGGCTAGCCATGGCCGCCAGGTACATACCAACGTAGAACAGCCCGTAGTTGTTAGCCAACCAGGTCGCAATATAAGGCGCTACCGAAGCCCCCAGGATCGAGGCCACGTTATACGAGAACGAGGCCCCGGTGTAGCGCACTTCGGTTGGGAACAGTTCAGGCAGCAGCGCGCCCATCGGGCCAAAGGTCAGGCCCATAATGCTCAGCCCAAGCAGCAGGAAAGCCATCACCAACAGCTGATTGCCGGAACCCAGCATGCTCGGGAACAGGAAGGCAAAGCCGATCATCAACAGAGTGATGACAATCATGGTCTTGCGGCGGCCAAAGGCATCGGCCAGCAAACCGGCGATAGGCACCATCACGCCAAAACCAATCACCGCCACCATCAGCATCCACAGGAAGCTGTTACGCGAATAGCCCAGCCCCAGTGGCTCTGCGGCCGTGCCGTAGGTCATGGAGTAAACGGTCATCAGGTAGAACAGCGTATAGGTCGCCAGCATGATGAAGGTACCCAGGATGGTAGCCTTTTTGTGCTTGCTCAGCAGCGTCCCTAGCGGGACCTTCACCTGTTTGCCTGCTTTGGCCACTTTGGCAAAAACCGGAGTCTCGTGCAGCGAAATACGCACATACAGGCCAACCAGCACCAGCGCGGCAGAGAGGATAAACGGTACGCGCCAGCCCCAGGTCATGAACTGTTCATCGGTCAGCAACCAGGAGAGTAGCAGGAAGGTGCCGTTGGCGAAGAAGAAGCCTATCGGTGCCCCCAACTGTGGGAACGAGCCGTACAGCGCCCGCTTGTTGGCAGGCGCATTCTCGGTGGCCAGCAACGCGGCTCCGCCCCATTCGCCACCCAGACCCAGGCCTTGGCCAAAGCGTGCCAACGCCAGCAGTATCGGTGCAAAGATGCCAATGGTTGCATAGCTTGGCAGCAGGCCGATCAGCACGGTGGAAATCCCCATGGTCAGCAGTGAAGCTACCAAAGTTACCTTCCGCCCGACGCGATCGCCGAAGTGGCCGAACAGGGCAGAACCGATTGGCCGCGCCACAAAGGCGATGGCGAAGGTGGCCAGCGATTGCAGCGTGGCGGCGGCAGGATCGCCCTGTGGGAAGAAGATATGCGGGAACACGATCACCGCAGCGGTGGCATAAATATAGAAATCAAAGAACTCGATGGCGGTACCGACCAGAGAGGCGACGATGACTTTTCCCCGGGAGTTAACCGGTGTGGACGCGGTATCGGCGTCCAAGGGGGTTGCGATGGTGGCTTGCATAGTTATTTCTTATATTTTGACTAGGGAAAAATTCATCTTAGTCATAGCAAAATGGCTTTTCAACGGGGAGATTTTGTACTATCTGGCAAATAAACTGTTAAAAAGACTAATGTTTTAACGAGTTGATATTCTATGGTCGTTAACGTGGTGAAGTGGGCTATAAGCAGAGAGAATGACTGGAAAAGGCGAAAAGAAAAGTTATAGGGTAGTTTGTTATGCTGGTTTTGGCCGGTTGGTTAGTCAGGTTTTAGAGCTATTGACTGCTTTTTGGTTTGATTATCGAAATAAAAAACCAGTCGCAACCTTGCGACTGGCATGAATGCAATGCTGATGGTGGATATTCACTTGCCCTGCGGCAGGGTTTTGTCCTCTTTATACTCTGCCGTGGCAATCCAGGCGGCGCAAAACAGCGTCAGGCGGGCAAAAAAGTAGAAGAAAGCCATCAGCCCGATCACCGAGCCAAAGGCGGCACCGGAAGGCGATTTGGCGACCTGCGGTAGCGTCATGGTCATCACAAACTTGATCGCCTCAAAGCCAATTGCGGCGATTAGCGTGCCGCGCAGCAGCGCTTTTTTCTTCGGCTTATGGCGCGGCAGCATCCAGAAGATCCACAGAAACAGCAGGTAGTTGGCAAAGATGGAGATCGACAGTGCGATCAACGTCATCGCCGGCCGCAGCCATTCAATGCCATCGAGCCCCAACGCATGCACGATGGCTGCTTGGGCAGAACCCGCAATCGAGGTTAACGACAGCGTGACGATCAGCGCCACCACCAGGCCGGTTAATGAAATAAAATCGCGGGTGTAGCGAAAATAGATTTTCTCCTGATCCTGCGGATTGCGTTCCCAGACGTCGCGGGATTGTGCGCGGATCGCCTCACGCAGGTTGCCCATCCAACTGATGCCGGAGTACAGCGCCAGCGCCAGGCCGGTCAGGCCGACGGTAGTACGTTGCTGAATGGCGGTGTTTACCGTGTTCTTCAAGGTACTGGCCAGGGTGGGATCGCTGATGCTATTGACGATCTTGTTGATCAATTCGGCCAGCAAATCCGGGTTAGATGCCAGCACAAAGCCCACGGCGGCAAACGACACCATCAGGATCGGGATCAAAGAGAGAAACGAGAAGTAGGTAATGGCGGCGCCAAACTGGCTGCCAAGACGGTCGTTGAAGCGTTCTGTGGCTCGCAGTAGGTGAGCGATGGTGGGCCAGGCTTTAACGCGCTCTATCAGGCGAGCGAACCCCGAAAGGCCTTTATCCAGTTTTTGGTTGCCGGTTTTGATGGCGATCGTCGGTTTCTCAATGGCCTCAGGCTGCTCTGGAGCGGCTTTATTCTGCATTACGTCACGGTATCCTTCAGGTAAATCAATGGGCATGTGCTTGATTATAGCCAAATATGCCCTCGATTTGGCCGTTATGAGCGAGATTGGGTTAATTCTGATAATGGCCTCTACCCACAGCTGCAAGCGAGATTGTTCGATTTTGTCCTATTCACCACACATCTGATTTTCTGCCGGATCCCTGCAATTTTATCTATCTCAGCGCCAGGAAGGCTTTTACTCATCTTATGGCGCGCGCTTTTTTACCCGGTTTGCGCCTACTGCAGCCGTAGGGGCTGGAACGGTTATCTCCTGAATCAATAGATAAAATGGAAGGTCTTATGAAATTATTCAATCATCCCACCTGTCGCCCATTTACCGAAGCGGGCAACCTGTCGCAACTTTCCGCTTATTACGAGGAAGATCGCCACATTATGTGGATGCTAATGCGTGCAGAGCCGCGCCCTTGCTTCAATCAGGCGCTGATAGAAGACATCATGACGCTGGCGCAGGCGGCGAAAGAGTCGACGTTGCAGTTCGACTTTTGGGTCACCGGCTCGCTGGTGCAAAACATGTTTAACGTCGGCGGGGATCTGAGCTTTTTTGCCGAAGCGATCAAAAACCGCAAGCGTGAGGCGATGATGGCGTATGCCCGGGCCTGTATCGACTGTGTGCATGCCGCAGCACGAGGTTTTGATACTGGGGCCATTAGCATCGCCATGGTGGAGGGCAGCGCGCTAGGAGGCGGTTTTGAGGCGGCATTGGCGCACCATTTTGTTTTGGCACAGAACAATGTGCGGATGGGGTTCCCAGAAATCGCCTTCAATCTGTTTCCCGGTATGGGTGGTTATTCACTGGTAGCCCGCAAGGCAGGCATGCGCCTGGCAGAAGAACTGATCTGGAGCGGGGAATCTCATACTGCCGAATGGTTCGAAAGCTATGGGCTGGTGGATAAGCTGTTTCAACCGGGGGATGCCTATATGGCGACTCGTACCTTTATCGACACCATCAGGCCCAAGCTGAACGGTATGCGTGCCATGTTGCGCGCGCGTCAGCGGGTATTGCAGTTATCCCGCTCCGAGCTGATGGATATTACCGAAGATTGGGTGCATTCGGCCTTTACCATCGAGGAGAAGGATCGCCTGTACATTGAGCGGTTGGTGATCTTGCAGGATCGGCACACGCTTAATCAGCGTCACGCTGGCTAAGCGTTAATTCACGCCCGCATCACTTTGGTGATTGCGGGCTATAGGTTTTCAGCCACTGTTCCAATTGCTCGGGCAGCATCGGCCGGGCGAACAGGAATCCTTGTTTTTCATCGACTCCTACGCAGTCCAGGAAGCGATTTTCACTGTCTGTCTCAACCCCTTCGGCAATCACCTTGAACTGTAGCGCTGCGGCGACCGCGACGATGGCGCGTATCAATGATTGTGATACCGGGGCCAGATTGACGCCGCGAACAAAGCTTTGATCCAGCTTGATGGCGTCCAGCGGGATACGTGCCAACTGGGCCAGAGAGGAGTAGCCGGTGCCAAAATCATCCAGATGCACCTGTGCACCCAAGGCCCGTAGCCGGGCGATCACCTCACGCGCCCGGTTTTCATCTTCTATCAGGCTGCTTTCGGTCAGCTCAAAGTCCAGCGTGCAGGGAGAAAGCTGGTTTTCTCGCAGTACCTCAACCAGATCGTTTACCACGCTGTCATCCACTAACTGCCTGGCGGAAAGGTTAACCGCGATGCGCAAATTCAGCCCCTGTCGTTGCCAAATAGCTGCCTGTTTAGCGGCGGTTTGCAGCACCCAGCGGCCAAGTGGGGCAATCAGCCCGGACTCTTCGGCGTAGGAGATAAACTGTAATGGTGGGATCAGCCCGCGCTCCGGCGAATCCCAGCGGACCAGCGCCTCTACGCTATGCACGGCGCCGTTGAGCGTTGCGACCTTGGGTTGGTAATACACCACCAGTTGCTCCTGTTCCAGCCCCTTACGCAGGTTGGTATCCAGCCACATGTATTCGGCAACGCGGCGGTTCATTTCCGGCGAGAAGACGATAAAGGTGCGTTTGCCGTGTTCCTTGGCAACGTACATGGCGGTATCGGCGCTGCGGATCAGGCTGTCCAGATCGTGGCCATGTTGCGGGCACAGGGCAATGCCAATCGAACAGCCGGTGTAGACCTCGATCAGGCCGATGCGGAAGGGCATTTGCAAGCGTTCGATAATGCGCTGTGCCAGCTCTTGCAGCATGATCCGGTCGGCCTGGGTGACCAGCACCAGAAATTCATCGCCTCCCAGACGGGCAAGTTTTTCTCCATGATCCAGGCAACTGAGAATGGCGTGGGACACCTCGATCAGCAAGCGATCGCCAAACATATGCCCATAGGCGTCGTTCACTTTTTTGAAGTTATCCAGATCGAGATAGACCAGCCCAATGTGGCTGTCACCGCGTTCGCTAATCGCCCGGTTAATATCATCCTGAATGGCGTTGCGGTTTGGCAGGCCGGTGATGGTATCGGTATTGGCCAATAGCCGCAGGCGTTCCTGGGCGCGGCGTTCTTCGGTGATATCCGTGCCGGAACAGATCAGGAACACCTCTTTTTTGCCGCTGCCGCTGTGGACGAACTTGTTGCGGAACAGGAATAACCGCTCGCCTTTGACCGTTTTGATCCAGCGCTCCACCTCATAGGAGGCCCCGTTGCGAAAGAAGGTGGCAATATTGCGCCGTGATGCTGTGGCTTCTTCGGGGCTCATAAACATCTTGAAGACGTTTTTGCCGATCACATCCTGTTCCTGCAGGCCGGTATACTCTTCGCTCAGGCGGTTAAAGCGCTGGACGCGGCCGTGTTGGTCAACGATGACAATGACGGAATTAGCCTCTGACACCACCTGTTCGGCAAACGATAGGCCGTGCACCAAATCACGTGCCACGGCCTCGGTATCGGTATAGGCAGAGGCGGTGCCCGCCCACTCTAATTTATTGACCCGGCGGCCGACCAAATGCAGGTGGATGGGTTGGCCGCTGAGCAGAATGGTCAGATCCAGGCTGGCGGTGACCCCGCTCAGACGGCGGATTTTCGCTGCCTGCATTTCGTCGAGGGCCACGGCAAGGTGTGTTTTGCCTTTGATTGCCGTCAACTGCAGGGCATTACTGTCAAACGCCAGATGCCAGTAAGGGCTGCTGGTGCCAAAATGGGTGTTAAGGAGTATCGGGCCTTGGTCTGCGAACATGTTCATTCCTCAAAAAGGGACCGCCGGACCCTACGCTGCAACCTGAAAGACGATGGGGATCGCGTGAACGACGTCTGTATAGAGTGTAAAAGAGAACCGCGCAGTGTGCGAAAATCAGTTTTTGGCTTCGTTGAGCCAGGGTTGTGGCTAGGGATGCTAAATTAATCCCTGGCTGTAGGTGGACAAAAGCCACACTAATAATTACGCTTGGGCAATGTAATCTTCCAAATAACAGACGCCTTCTCCATAATTTATTCATAATTGACGAATATTACCATTTTTGATTTTAAAAAATTTACACTCCATCGCATTACTATATATTCATGCGCATACTATTATTTTCGACGACGAGATAGTGAGCCTGTTAACGTACAGCGCTCCTGATGAAGAATAACTTTTAAGGAAATAATTATGCGTAAACTGACTGCTTTATTTGTCGCTTCAACGTTAGCCCTGGGTTCTGCTTCTGCCGCCTTCGCAGCCGACACAACTACCGCCCCGGCAACCGCATCGGCCACAACCGCCGCCCCGGTGAAAATGATGCACTATAAAGACGCAAAAAGAGACAGTCCTTTTGCTGGCTTGAACCTGACCAACGAGCAGCGCCAGCAGATGCGCGATATCATGAAAGAGTCGCATCAAAAACGCGGCCCGGGTGCTAAAGACGAGCGCCAGGCACTGCACAGCATGATCGCTTCGGAAAGCTTCGACGAAGCCAAGGCAAAAGCCCAGATCGATGCGATCGGTAAAGCGCAATCTGAGCACATGCTGGAACGCGCCAAAGCGGAAAACAAAATGTATAACCTGCTAACGCCAGAGCAGAAAAAACAATACAATGAGAATTATCAGAAACGTGAGCAGAAGATGATGGAGCATATGAAAAAAATGCGCGATCATGTCCCTGCTGCTGAATAATTAGCATTGCTATCAAAATAAAAATGCCGGGTTATTTGCCCGGCTTTTTTTATTAATGACAATGTCCTGACCGTGAAGCTAAAATTTTAACCTAATAAGGTTAGTGTAAAAAATAGACTGGCCGCCATGTTCAAAGATCTCTCTCCCCAGTAATACCAGTTTGAAATCATCACTCTTAATGAATTTTCCCCCGAGGACCATCTGGAATGCAAAATTGAGGATGGCGTATGTACTGCCACGTCTACAGCCTGTTTCCCGCGGATCTCGCATGAGTTGAACTGGACGACTAGGCCGGTTTCCCGTCTTTAATCCACTGTTCCGTCATACGCATCGAAAGGCGATACCGGGCGCAGTTGTGCGTGTTCAGTACCCGGAGTTCATCCTGCAGGAGAGCCCTGAACTGCTCCTTATCTTCTGCGGCAATAGTGATGGCTAGCAGGGCGGATTCGATACTCTCCCTGTCGGTGACGATATAGCGGATGGCTGTATTTAAGTCTTCCCGGTGGCGCAGCCTGAACGGGTCAGGAACACCCATTGCCTGGAGTGTCACTGCGTAGCGTTTTATTGAGCGACGGTACAGATGCTCAAACAACTCCACCGCTAGAGCCACATTACGCTTTTCATAGACCCCCATCATGGCGTATGCATAATTTGTGGCATCAGCGTCAAGGAAGGACAAAGGGGCACTGTTATACAGCATCAGCGGAATGTTGGCCGCGAGCCTGCTGGTTCTCTTGTTACCGTCCTCAAAGGGTTGCAGGTAGGCAAGATTGACCCACAGAAAAAATGCGGACTCTACCGGATTTATGATTTGCCGGGCCTTCTCAATAATTTTGTCAAACATCTCCTGCAGCAGGAAAGGTGTCTGCAGCGGAGTGCAAGTTGTTCCGCTGATGTTCACTATCTTCTTCCTGATGGCCCCGAGACCTTCCGGCTCAGAAAGCAAGTCGTGCATCAATAGAGCATGCAGGTTGCTGATGACAGGGCCAGTCAGTCCGGATTCGGGGACGGCATCGACCATAAACTCAATCGCCTGCTTATGGTTCAACAGCATCACTGCATCCATATCCCCGGCTTCTGTCCCGCTTTTAAAGAGTTCCTCGGTTGCCAACAAGGAATACCGGTTGCCTTCCAATTGCGATGAGGACCAGGATAAATCAATCAGCAACTGCTCCAGCACTTTTCGGGCATAGGTCCCAGCAGGTTGCTGCCCGGCCATCTTCCCTTCTTCCATTAGTGCCCTGGCAAGAGACTCTGACAGCAGAAAGGTCTGGTTCGGGATGTAATCTTCCACAAAGCTTCGGTCATAACCAGTAATCTCCCTGGTAGTCAGTGGGGAGTGTAGGTAGTTGAGAAGAGCTTGCGCCTCCGTGGTGTGAGGTGCGATGCCACTGTCTGTTGTGACCGACGAAGTGGGTTGTACCGACTCTGTCTGTTGCCCAGGGAGGGTGTAACGGGTTCCTCGCCCGGTGCCGTATCGTATGATTCTGTCTTCCCTGAGCAGGACCTCAATATGACGCTTGATGGTGGAGCGACCGACCTGAAGCTGCTTCGCCAGTTCCCCAGAACTGACGGGAGTTTTCGCGGCAGCGATGGCGGTCAGGATGGCCTGCTGCAGGTAGGGTAGGGTATCTGAGGATGTCATCGATGTTTGTTTCCTGCGGGCCAGTAAAAACACGGACCGTAAAAGATCATATTTACGGCCCGTTTTGCCTTTTATGGCCCACTGTATCAGGTTTTATGGCCCACTTTAAGTTTTACCGGCCCATTAAGGGGTTTACGGCCCGTAAAAATATTTATGGACCACAAATAACCCTTTCTGACCCATTACGGGAGTTTTCGGTCCACAGTAGGGCCATCGACACGATTTTATTCTCTGTCAGGATTATTTAGCCGTAGCAGCAATGGCATTAAATTGTTCGATAATAATCGCGGCGAACAGGGGATCGTTGATATGGTACGGTACTTTGAGCAACCGGCGTTTTGCGGTCTGTACCAGTGTCCGTTCCAGAGAGTGAACAAAAGCGGCTAGCGCTTGTGGATCCCAGAAGGGCTGCCCTGGCGCATCCAAGGTTGAAAAGCCCCCCAGCGGTACTACAAAGCATACCTCCCCGGCACAGGCGTTCAGCTTGCTGCCAATCCATCGCCCCAACTGGGTATTCTCCTGCGCCGTGGTGCGCATCAGCGTTACCTGGCTGTTGTGGCAATAAAATTGACGATTGGCGTAGCGGGCCGGAATGGTTTTCGGGTGACCGAAGTTGATCATATCCAGCCCTCCGCATGACATCACACCAGGGATCTCAGTGCGGGCGATGGCCCCAAAGCGATCTTCGTTGCAGGCCAACACGCCATCAAACAGATAGTCGCACACCTCGGTGGTGGTCAGATCCAATACGGCGTTGAGCAAGCGGCTGTCGATCAGCTTTTCCATTGCCTGGCCACCACTGCCGGTAGCGTGAAACACCAGGCAATCCCAGTCGTGCTCAATGGCGCTGGTCACGGCCTTGATACAAGGCGTAGTGACACCAAACATGGTCAGGCCGGTGGCGGGTTTGCTGTCGGCATCATCATCGATATGAAAGCGGATGGCCCCGGCTATCTGGTTGGCGGCATTGCTCAATACCTTGCGTGAAATGCGATTTAGCCCGGCGATATCGGTGACGGAATACAGCATGGCAATATCGCTGGAGCCGACATAGCCAGCGACATTACCCGCAGCCATACTCGATACCATCAGCTTTGGCAGGCCGATGGGCAACTGTTGCATAGCGGGCGTGATGATCGCGGTACCACCAGACCCGCCCAAACCGAGCAGCGCAGCAACATCACGACGTGAGAGCATGAAGCGCTCAAACGCGACAGCCATGGCCGCAATCGCCTGCCCGCGATTAGCACAAAAAACGGCTTGTTCACCTTCCGGATGGTAACCCGCGATCTCATGTGCAGAAACGTCCGCGTGATACAGAGAAGGCTTACCGGAAGTGGAGAGATCGAGGGTGATGACGGGTAAATCGAGATTGGCGATCAGATGACGGACATATTCCAGTTCTTGTCCTTTAGTATCTGCTGTGGTAGCAATATAGACAAAACCTGGGGTGCTGCTCATCATCTGTTCCTGAAAAAGGTTCAGACAAAAGTCTGAACAAATTGATTTTAATGCTATTTTTTATTGTAGGTTGTGAACCCTGGTGTCGGACAATAAGGTACTATCGTTTATTTGTTGGTCATAATGAGACTGCCGTATCATTTTTGCAAGCATTAATTTGTTTAAAGTGAGACTTGTGTCCCGTTTTTGGCTATCTTAGCTATGATTTTTTACGCTGCCGATGGGCCAGGATCTGTCGGTGAGGCTGTCTATCGTATTGACTCCAAGGTTGGAAGATACGAGGAAGTTCGAGGAAAACGTGCCAATATCCGCATTTCCCGCTCCGCGGGATGAATCTTTGACACATACTCGTGCCAAAACCCGCAGCTTGCTGCTGGCCTGTGCGATGGAGCTCTACGATGGTGGTGTCTTCCCTTCGATTACAGAGCTAGCGGCGCATGCGCAGGTCTCCCGTGCCACCGCTTATCGCTATTTTCCCACCCAAAGTGCCCTGATCTCCGCTGTTGTGGCGAAAAGCCTGGGGCCGATCCTTGAATGGCAACCGCAGGATAACGATGCGCTCAAGCGCATTCATCAACTGTTGGCGTTTGCCTATCCGCAGATGGAGCAGCATGAAGGCGCGCTACGTGCGGCGTTACAGCTTTCGCTCCAGCAATGGGCTAACGCGACGCCGGGCGAAAAGTTTGTGCGTGGCAATCGCAAGCGGCTGTTGAAGCTGGCGGTGGAGCCCTTGCAGAACAAACTCCCTGCTGACGCTCTGCAACGCGTGATCCATGCCTTTTCGCTGATTTATGGTTCCGAGGTGTTCCTGGTGCTGAAGGACATTTGGGGTTTAGAGCTCGATGATATTCAGGATGTGACCCAGTGGATGGCTAAAGCCATCATTCGCCAGGCTGAAGAAGATGCCAACGCTGGAGGGTAATCTGCCGATCGAGGTTGGCCATGCTGACGGGCCGGGGAGTGTTCTCCGGCCTTTTCATTGGGTTTTGGGCAAATAAAAAACCGGAACCCTTGCGGGCCCCGGCTTAACGAGGGGTGAAGCAATTAACTCTGCGGTTAAACTTGCTCAGCTTGCAACTCCCTGTCGATACTTTAAACAGGTGTTGTGGCCGGCTTATAATTTCCCTGGTGTCGGTATGGTTATTACTGACTTATCGTTCTACTATCGTTTTTATAATACATCACTTCTGATACCATGTTTGACCATAAAAGATGGTATGTCAAGCAAGCTATTAGGCTAAGATTGTATAGTATGCGAGATTTCGATAACGTTTTTGTACGTATGGGTGTCAAAGCGACTGAAAAATCAGCGAGATATATCGAAGGATAAAATGTTTAACAATCATCAAAAATTCGATTCGCAGTCGATTGCAGGCAAGGTCAGGGAACTCTTTTTGCAGCATGGGATCGGCAAGCGACAACATGCCAAGGAGCTCAGCCGCATTTTGGATCTGAGTTTTTCCCATGCTCACCGCAAGCTTAAAGGCCAGAGCCCATGGACGCTGGAACAAATCAACAGCGTGGCACTGGCCCTGGGAGAAACGCCGGCGTCCATCGTCGACATTCTCCCCGAAAGCGAGCCTGTTGGGTCCACTGTGGCACAGGATGCCATCTTTTCTGTGGCCGGGGTGGCGTTACCTTGTGTGGCGCACATTAGCAGCGAACTATTGGGCAGCAGGCAGGCCGAGTTTGTTGGCTTGCAGCAGGAAGGGCAGTGGATCGTTTATCGAGCCAGCGAAGCCCCACAGGGCAAGAGTTTTGCTGTCGAATTGATCGAGATCCGCCCCGGCCATAGCGAAGACGATCGCCTGAGCATTGCGGTATTGGATGATGCACATCAGGCCGCTGACGAGCTAACCAAGTATCTCAATAGCCAAGGATTCAACGCCGTGGCTTTCTATGACGTCAGCAGTTTCTGCCAGGCGCTGGCCAAAAGCCCGTTTGATGGCTACGTGGTGGATTGGTTGATAGGCCATGAGACGGCGCAGAGATGCATCGAAACCATTCGCACTTCCGATCATGCGGATGCGCCGATCCTGGTGCTGACCGGCCAGTTGGGCACCGATTTGCGTGAGTCAGAGATTGCCAGAGCAATGCGTGATTATGACGTGCTAGGCCCGTATGAAAAGCCGGTGCGGCTCCATGTGATCGAAGCCGCACTGCAACGGTGCTTTAATCTGTAGCGACAAACAGCGACGTGAGAGAGGTGGATAGCGCCTCCATGCGTACCGGTTTCATCAGATAATCGTCAAACATGGCGCGTTGCTCGCTAGGGAGCAGCTCCAGTGTATAGGCGCTGATACCGATAATCGGGATATTACGGTTCGGGCCACGCTGGTCACGCAGCCGTTGCGCCACTGCCACACCATCGATGCCTGGCATTTGCAGATCGAGCAGCAAGGCATCGTAAGGCCGCCGCAACAGCTTTTGCAACGCACGTTCCGATGAGTCACACAGCTCATATTGATAGCCCAACTTGTCGAGTAGAGCGATAAAGGCCATGCCTGCGGCAGGATTGTCGTCTACCACCAGGATTTGCTGCTCTTTTTTCAACAGCGTTGCTGCAGGACGTGGGCTTTGCTCTGGCAACTGTTCTTCACTGATCTCAACGGGAATGCTGACGATAAAGGTGCTGCCTTCTCCCACTTCGCTGTACACCGTGATCGTGCCGTCGAGCAATTCGACCAGGCCGTGGACGATCGCCAATCCCATACCAACCCCGCTGTATTGGCGAGTATTTGACTGATCGAGCTGGGTAAAGGGCTCAAAAATCTGCGGTAGCTGGGCATTGTCGATACCGATGCCAGTATCCGTAACCTCAATGAGCAACGAACTCCCCGCCGGTTGGCTACGCAGGCAACTGTGCAGCGTGATGGTACCGCTTTCAGTATATTTAAAGGCGTTGGTCAGCAGGTTAACCACGATTTGCCGAAGGCGCTGCGGGTCGGAATAGACCTGCGCATGGGTGAACTCCACTTCACGTACCAGTTTGACCCCAGGTTTATGGGTCAGCATGGCGATTTCATCCGTCGTTTCGTCGATCACCTGCTGGGCATTAAAGGGAACAATGCGCAGCTCCATCATACCGCTGTCCAGGCGTGCATAATCGGTGAGATCCTTCATCTGGCTTTCTATCTGCTCGGCGGCGGTTTCCAGGCGGTGAAAGGTATCTTTGTGCTCATAGGATACGCGGGTATGGGTCAGCACATCGATAGCGGACATGATGCTTTGCAGCGAGGTACGCAGTTCATGTCCGATGGCCCCGAGGAAGGCGTTTTTGGTGCGGATAGCCTTTTGCTCTGCGCGAATGGCCTTCGACTGTTGGCTGATGGTTTGGCGCTGCTGACGGATCACGATCAGCGTGATGGCAATCAGCGCGATCACCGAGAACATAATGATCACCAGGCCATAAAAGATGATGTGCCGTTTCTCGATAAAATCTTCGTAAGCCCCGGTACGCTGCTTCACTTCAGCGTGGTCCGCCAGGTTGGCCATCATAATCGCGGAGGGTTTGATCTGTTGCATGGCCTGCGAAATCAGCCCCAGATCTACCTGAGGGCTGTTGACCAACTGATCCAGCCGAGTTATTTCTTCGCGCATCCGTTCAACGAGCTCGGGATAGCCAGGTTCGTGGTACAGCGGCAGGGTCGATTCTGACGGGCGGGCGAGCACCGAATAGCGAGAATAGAGAATATCGAACCTTAGCCTCAGGTTATCGATATCCACCTGATGGGTGCTTTTTTGCTGTTCCACCAGGGTTTCAAATTCCGCCAGCTTGATGGCGAACTTGGCGATCGACCAAGAGTAGTTTTCCTGAGTACCGGCAACGGCATACAGCCCTTTTTTGGACAGGGTGGCACTGTAGTAATACAGTGTCACCGTCGAGGCGAGCAGGAATAAGGCGGCAAAAATGGCCGGAATAGCCAACCTGCCGCTGTCTTTGAAGCGGACTAACTTCATTTAATTACTATCCTGTTGATCTGCCAGATAAAGCGCGAGTTATAAAGCGGAGAGTTGAGCTCCGCGCCCCCGGCATCGCGGGGATAAATCAGAAACAGCGGCCCGAAATCGCGCACCTTTAACATTTCCCCACCCATTTTATAGGCCAGGATCATGTTGTATTTAGCCACGTCCGAGATGGGCACATCAATATAATAATCGTTCAGTGCGTAGAGCGTCATCATGGTGCCTTCGGCACCCACTTTAGCCAAAATATCTGCCAGCAATACGCCATCGAATTTCACTCTGGGCGTCCACGAAGTGGTGGTCGTGATGCTGTGAACCGGCATGGCAAACAGCTCTTTATCGGTAAAGACATAGGTTTTGTTCTCGGCGTCGGTGGTATTTTTAATCTTGCCGCCGACTTCCAGGGTGAAACTGAGAGCGCTGGTTTGGGTAATGACCAAAGCCAGCAGGGCAAACGCGGTATTTCTTATTGCGGTCAACAGCATCGGTAGTTCTCCAGACCGGGGATCAGGCCCACGGCAATTCGTTTAGCATCAGGGTCGTAAAGGCTAGTTCGACCTGCTCCAGGTCATGCTTTCTGGCGCTGGCCTGCACGTTGTTCAGCTCGGGGATGGCAAAATAGACAGGCTGACATAAAGGATAGTCTCGCACCCGCAATTCGGGAGCGATTGAGGTAAAGAAGGCGGTAGTTGGTACATCGTAGCCAGCGGCAATATGCAACGCAGCGGTATCCGATGTCAGAACATAGCGGGCATGCTTCACCCAGGCAAGGAAATCAGCGGTAGCGGTGGAAAGCGGTTGAATATCCACATAATGCGGATGATCTACCGCGCCGAACCCCAGCACCGGGCAGGCAAACTTCTCCCACAGGGCATTCACCAGTGGCACATGAGCACTGGTCGGGATGCTGCGTAACGGCGTACTGGCGGTGGGGCAAAACAGCACGTAGGGCTTATTCTGCCAGCGCTCAGGTAATGGCGGCAGACACAGTTTTTGCATCCAGCGGTTGGCTTTCGCCCGGGCAGGAATAGCGGCAGGTTCAACGCCCAGTGCCTGCAGGAAGAAATCAATCATCGGCAACGTGGTGAAGGCTGGCCAGAACAGCTGATTACCGGCATCGATACACAGCTCCTGCTCAGGAACATGCTCCGCCTTCCACGGCAGCCAACGTAAATCCGCCACCACGCCTGCCGCCAGATGATAAAGCTGATCGACATAGTGGGGCGCGCGCCCTGGCCGATAGATAATCGTGCGCAGGTTGGGATTAAACTCGCGCAGCGCCTCTATCGCAGTCAGGCCAATAATGGAATCGCCCAGCGTTACGCCCATGCCATTAATGATGTGCACGGTAGATTCGTTACAATAATCCACGCTGAAAGGGGCCGCAGCGGCGTTGCGGATACCGCGGTAGCCAGCCAGGCTAAAATAATCACCGGAAAAACTCTCCTGCTGCTCAAGATCCCATGATGCGACCATGACGCCGTCTGCTGTCAGCAAACTTCCCCGGTGATATAACACTTCATCCTTTGTTAACACTTCCATTATTTGTCCTGTCTACGAAGGTGCGGCTAAGGCTAGGAGGAATAGGCAAAAGAATGGCAGAAAACGCCGCGGTTTGCAGGTGAGAATAAGCGAAATAGCATTAAAAAGACTGGAGTGTGAACTTTATCCGAATAACAGCAAGAAAGCCTCTCAAATCAATAGATAAGATGCCAACCATGTTTTTTTCCGCTAGATTGTCTTCAATGGATAATGATAAGCAGGATAATGAGATGAAAAAGAGCGTACTGGCATTGGTTTTGGTGATGATTACTACCCCTGGCGTTAGGGCCGAAGAAACCGCCGTGGTGAAAGACAGCGTGAAAAGCGTGGTCTCTGGCGTTATTGCTTCAGGTAAAGATGCGCTCAGCGGCCTGAAAGATGGCGTGGATGATGGCCGTCAGTCAGGTAGCAGCGTTGATGGAGCCATCATTGTGACCGACAAAGACAATCTGGTTAAAAATGTCACCGCCTCGGTTTCCTCCATTGAGAAAGTTGCGGCTCAAGAATATAAAGTGACTCTTTCCCTACGCAATAAAACCGACAAAATCGTACGCCTGAGTAATCTGAACGAAAGTAAATCATTGATGCTGTTAGACAAGGAAGGTTTTGTTTCACCGCTAAAAACCGCATTGGTGCCAGGAGACGCGGATATTACCATCCCGGAAAATGCGGCAATCCGGGCGCGTTATGTTTTTGCCGGCGTTGAAGATACGCCAGCCATGCTGCGCCTTTATGGATTGGAGATCCCGGTACCCGCTGTCTCAAATCCGTAAGTTGCCTACTTGAAGGCCGCTTGTAATAAATGACAAATCACCGCATGTCCGAAAGCGACCGGGGTGGCGATTTGTCGTTCGCTTCTTCCTTACCTGCGGGTATCTCGTTCTTCTGGTTGTCGAAGTAAAGCGTGCTGCTTGGGAAAGCAAAGTCAGCGCCATGCTGATGGACGATATCAATGATCTTTAGGTAAACCGCCTGTTGTACCGTCAGCCACTCACCCCAAGCGGTTGTCTTGGTAAAGCAGTAAATCATGATATTTAATGATGAATCACCAAATAAATTAAAATTAACCAACAGGGTTTTGCTCTGATCGATATTACCGTCCGATTTTAGCATAGCCAATATATCCTGGGTAATGCCTGCTATCTTGTCCGCATCTTCATAGCGCAGGCCGATAGAGGCTTCGATACGGCGATTGGTCATTCTGCTCGGGTTTTCAACGCTGATCGATGAAAACACAGAGTTTGGAACATATAATGGCCGCTGATCGAAGGTGGTTATCTTGGTCATTCGCCAACCCACCTCGACAACCGTACCCTCGATGTTTCTATCCGGTGAGCGTATCCAGTCACCAATTGAAAAGGGACGATCAAAGTACAGCATGATGCCAGAGAAAAAGTTACTTAGGATGTCCTTCCCGGCCATACCGATGGCAATGCCGCCAATCCCGCCGAACGTCACCAACCCCGACACGCTCATGCCAAAATGCTCGCCATACAGCAGTATCATGATAACGACAATCGTGGCTTTTAATATGCGGGAAATAATGTGCGTAGTCGTGATGTCTCGCCCTTTTTGGATTTGATTCTTTTCCAGACGATTGATCATTAAAAACAGTTTTCTAAGCAAAATCAACGAAATGAGAGTGGTGCATAAAAAATTGATGGTACGGGATGAAATAAATGAGATTTTATACGCAGCAACGGCAATTTCTGCGTAGCCACCGAGTATGGTAATAATACATACCCAAATAATAAATTGAGCAGCATGAACGATAACGCCAAATTTCCCCTTTTCTCTTTCACGGTCATAGATAGTCAATCCAATAATAGCAACAATACAAACTGCCAATACGCTAACGCTGGCTATATTATTAGAAACAAACTCGCTATCCATATCATCACCCCTAAATTCTTCTTATATGCCAGGCTCATTTTCTCTCAATAGCTTTTCACAATAGTAGCTCAATTGAGGAACTCAATCCGGTTTGAGCGATCTGATCAAGAGCCAACTCTCATTGTCGGGTTGAGTTATGCCGATCATAGCACCGGTACCCAGAAATCAACGATGCCAGATGCAGAAGACTGTGCAAAAAACAGGGGATAAGGGCTAGGCCAGAAGGCTGGTAGCCATACATATGCAGTATGGTGGTCAGGTGAGCTCCTGTTTTCGGCCTTCGCCCTGATTTTTGATGGGCAAAAAATGAGCCTTGAATCAGCCAGTATTTGGCCTTGATGGCGGGAGCGCTGGCATTGTTTGATAGAGAGGTAAAGTAAACCAGGGGCCAGATAATGAAATCCAACTTTAAAAACGAAATACAGACGTTTGGGCGTTCCCTATTATTGCCTATCGCCGTGTTAGCCCCGGTGGGGATGTTAATGGGGATCTGTAGCGCGCTGGGCCAGGCGTATATGATCGATAAACTGCCGTTTCTGGGAAATGCCTACTGCAAGGCGATCCTCTCTTCGGTGGGATTAATCAGCAGCGTGGTGTTCCAGAATATCCCATTGCTGTTCGCCATGGGGGTCGCTTATGGCATGTCGAAGAAGGAAAAGGGTATTGCGGTCTTCGCTTCGGTCATCGCCTATCTAACCTTACTGATCTCCATGCACGTGCATTTAAAAGTGATGGACCAATTGGTGACGGAGAATATGGCGCTGGTCGGGCAGGGCATGGTGCTTGGCATTCATACGTTGAAAATAGAGGCGCTGGGAGGGATCATTGCCGGTTTGCTTGCCGCCAAGGTGACAGACCGGTTCTATCGGCTGCAACTGCCGTTGGCCTTTGCCTTCTTCAGCGGGAAGAAATCGGTCGCCATTCTATCGATTGCCTTCACCATCCCGGTCGGCCTGCTGATCCCATTCGTGTGGGATGTGTTTACCTATGGGATGCGGAGCATCTCGACCGTGATGATGGCGCCGAACATCGGTGCCGGGATCTACATGACCCTGAACCGTTTGCTGATCCCGTTTGGTTTGCACCATGTCCTGAGTTCGACGGTACGCTTTACCGAAGCGGGCGGCACCTATCTGATTGATGGGCAAACCTACGTTGGCATTTTACCCGCCATGAACAAGATCCTGTTTGAATTGGGGCCCAACCATCCGGCATGGAATGAGTTCATGCCAACGCTGTCCAGTTACCTGGCGTCGTCGCAGATGCTGACCACGTTGTTCCGCGTTCCGGCGATCGGCTTGGCGATGTATCACATGGCCTATTTCAAAAACAAGAAATTCGCCAAAGGGATGATCCTGACCGTGGTGCTGACGGCATTCCTCGGCAATATCACCGAGCCGCTCGAGTTCTCCTTCCTGTTTATTGCACCGCAGCTCTTTGTTGTCTACGCGATCTTGTGCGGCCTGCTAACCATTCCTCTGCAAATGTTGGACGTCTCGATTGGCTATATTCGCGGCACGATCTTTGACTTCGGCATCTTCGGCCTGATGTACGAAAACACCCACTGGCCGAACCTGCTGCTGCTGGGCGCGATTAACTTTGTGGTGTTCTATGGCGTGTTCCGCTATGCCATTGGCAAGTTTGATATCAAAACGCCAGGGCGCGAGAAAGAGATGGCGGACAGCGCGCTGCTTAATAACAAAGAGTACGACAAGGTAGCAGAGCTGGTCGTAGAGGGACTGGGCGGCAGGCAGAATATCAAGCGGGTAGAAAACTGTGTGTCACGGCTGCGTATCGACCTTGGCGACCAAAAGCTAATGAACATGGAGTTGCTGAAAGAGGCGGGTTCATTGGGGACCTTTATTCCCTCCAGCAATCATATTCACGTCGTCTTCGGGCCACACGTCGAGTTTGTCCGTAACGCGGTAGACGACAATCTTGCTGGCATCCAGCAACGTTAAGAGGAACACAGCATGCGCGCACTTTATGATTCCAAAAGTAAAACCATCGATCATCAGGGCATGAAGGACCTGTTCACCCACGAGGCCAGAGTACAGTCGTGGCTCGATGTGGAAGGGGCTCTGGCGATGGCGCAGGCTAAGGTCGGTATGATCCCTGTTGCTGCGGCAGAAAATATCGCCGCCAACTGCCAGTTGGAGCGGATCGATCTGGCGGAGATCGACCGTTTGATGCGCCAGATTGGCCACGGGTTTGTGCCGGTGATCAAGGTGTTGGTCAAGGCTTGCGATGCAGAAAGCGGCAAGTACGTGCACTACGGCGTGACGACCCAAAACATTCAACAGACGGCCCATCTGTTGATCGTGCAGAAATTCCACCGTCATCTGATGAAGTTTGTCGATGACACGTTGGTCAATCTGGCTCGCCTGGCAAAGGCACATAAAAATACCCTGATGGCGGGGCGCACCCACGGCAAACATGCCTTGCCTATCACCTATGGTTATAAGGTTTCCGTGTGGATTTATGAGTTGCTGGCAGCGGTGGAACGCATGCAGGAGGCGGAAAAGCGTGTCTTCACCGTGATGATGGGCGGGGCCGTGGGAGCCTTTCACGCCACGGGGGAAGCGGGCAGAACGGTGCAGGATCTGGTCGCCGAACAGCTCGGGATGCATTCGATGCTGGTGCCTTCGCGCAATGCCAGAGTGTTCCGCGCCGAGTACATCAGCAACCTGTGTTTGCTGGCAACCACCCTGCATAAAATTGCTGAAGAGGTCTATCAGACGTCCAGCGAGGAGTTTGGCGAAGTCTCCGAGGCGTTCACCAAAGGCACCGTGGGTAGCAGCACCATGCCGCAGAAGGTCAATCCCAAGCTGGCAAAGGGTATCATTGCCAACGCCCAGAAGCTGTATTCGGTGATGACGGCGGTGCTCTACGTCTGTCCAAGGCCGTTTGAGGCGGACAGCTCGGCTTATTTTATCTTTGATGCCAGCCTACAGGAAAGCATTGAGCTGATGGCCGAGATTATCCTGCGTGCGGAGGAGCTGACGCGCACGCTGGTGATTAACCCTGAGCGGATGCATGAAAACGTGATGCTGACGCACGGGCTGATCAACAGCGAGAAAATCATGATGAAGCTGGTGGATAAGCTGGGTAAGGATCCGGCCCATGAGCTGGTTTACACCATGGCGATGCGCAGCACCCATGAACACCTCGAATACGGTGAAATACTAAGCCAGGATCCGGTCATGGCCGAAAACTTCACGGCGCAGGAGATTGCGGAGCTGCTGGATCCCGGTGCTTATACTGGCCTTTGCGCCGTCTTGGCCGATGAACTGGCAGACAGGGTCTTGGAGAGAAGCCATGGATGACCAGCGCTCCGGAGTTATCAAATCCAACCGGATCGTGTTCCCCGACGGTATCAAGGCCGGTTATCTATTGGTGCAGCAAGGGCAAATCAGCGGGTTTGTCAGCCACTTTTCCGGTAGCTGCATCGACCATAGCGAGCGGATCATCATGCCCGGCTTTGTCGATATCCATGTGCACGGTTGGGGGCGGGGTTCGTTCGGCTACAAGGGCAATAAGGCGTCGCTGAAGTGGATGAGCCACGATTTGATCAAGGCTGGTGTCACTTCTTACCTGCCCACCTCCGGCACGATGCCAAATGATTTCCTTGAGACGTCGTTAATGGAGGCAGCCGACTATATTGCCACGGCAACGCCAGCGAACGGAGCCGAAGCCATCGGTATCCATATGGAAGGCCCTTACATCAGTGAAAAACATCTCGGTATGCAGCGAGCCGACTGCCTGCAACGGCCAAACGTTGAGGGATTCGAGCGTTTTAACCATCTGGCGGGCCGTAACATCCGCCTGATGACGTTAGCGCCAGAGCTGGAAGGGGCGTTGGATTTGATTCGCCATCTGCGGGCGCAGGGGATCACCGCGTCGGCAGGGCATACCGATGCCACCTTTGCTGAGGTTACGGCAGCGATAGAGGCGGGATTAAATCACTTCACCCACGCTTATAGCGGGATGCGTGGCTTCCATCACCGTGAGCTCGGGGTGGTTGGTGCGCTGATGTACTATCAGGATACCTATGCGGAAGTTGCGAAACAGAGCGGCATCACCATCAAGCCGGAGGCATTTGACCTGCTTTATCGCCTGAAACGCGATCGGCGCATGGTGCTGATGAGTGACTGTATGGGCTATGTCGATTTCCCGGAAGGCTATGAGTTTCACCATTACCTGCGCAAAGAGACCTTCCGTATCAAACAGGGGCAGTTAGAGATTACCTCAGACGGTGGCGATACGCGCCACGTTTGCCCTTGCGACTATGATGCGGTGCAGCGACTGGAGATGAACTTTCTCGACTCGGTGAAGAATATCGTCGATCGTCTGGATAATGGCCTGGTGTCCGTCGCCAGTATTGCTTGCGAAAACCCGGCGTTTCTGGCGGGTGCGCAGAGCCGGAAAGGGTCACTTTGCCCGGGGAAAGATGCCGATATTCTGGTGCTGAATGAAGGGCTGGAGTTGGTAGAAGTCTACTGCCGAGGACTGCGTCAAACCCAGCTAAACGCTTAGGCACGATGGGCGCTGCATACTGCGCCCCACCTTATCAGATGAAATAATCTGGATATTGCCGTTCCAACAAGGCACGCAGCTGTTGACGATCCAATCCCTCAATCTCCTGAATAAACCCCTGCGCCGGGATCTTCTTCTTCGCCCGGGAAAGCCCGTGCTGGCTGAGCAGCGAGATATCATCGCGGCTGAGATAGAAATTCACCTTGATGTAATCCAACTGATAATACCTCAGATAGCTCGAGATTTTATTGGTAAAGGTGATCAGCAAATCAAACGGGATCCGTTCGAGCGTGTGCAACTCATTGATATTCACGTAGCCGACAATCTCAATATGGAAGTGCGACTTCAACACCTCCTTGAAATAGCCCACCTTACTTTCCGAAGAGTTGGTCACGATAATGACGCGTTTTTTCTCCTCGCTGTGGACTCGGTTTTGCAGCTCGTATTTCTTCAGGATCAACACCAGCGTGGACAGATGCACCGGCGAAAAGGTGGTTTGATAGTGTTGCGCGATGGGCGCGGTAGCCTGGGTGACGCCCTGATAGAGCAGGGCGTGCCGGGTCTGCACCTGATGCAGCTTTTTATCGTCAAAATAGAGATTGAACTTGTTTTGTACGATGGTCGAATAGACGAACTGGTAGATCTCGGCAAAGAAGGGCGAACGGTTGTGGATTTCTGCCCGCAGCAACGGGGTCAGGGTTTCACAAAGGTGGCCAACGAGCGTAATCAGCGTGGGATCATAGATATCGAATGGCCGCCAGGTGTAGGTCAGCGATGAAATCAGCAGATCAAGAAAGCGGTTTTCGTGCTCGCCATCCAGCAACCCAAAGTCAGAGGATTGAATAAAGCTCAGGTTATCGCTGTGGGTGATGAAATGCCCGCGTCGCATGCGGTGTAGCGCAATGCTCATATACACCAGAAAGTATTTTTTGCTGTTATAGCCCAGCGTGATCCGCTGGTTCAGCCGCCGTTGGTACAGTTCGGCGGCGGCGCTGATTTCCTGTTGGCACACCTTTAAGAACTGCGTGGCAATGGAGCGGTTAATCGGCTCGTTGGCTTTGTGCGGCACCAGCAGGTGATCTTCGCCGATCTCAATGGTTTTCAGGATCGTCAGGCAAATAGCGATACGTAGCAGGATCTCGTCACCATCCATCCGCGAACCCTGTTTGGGAATGGCGGTGATGGAGAGATGATTGGCCTGTAAAAATGCCGACAGCGCCTGGTTATCGTTTTTGAGCGTGGTTGGGCTGACGTTAAACTTGCGGTAATACTCGCTTTTGTTTACTACGTCCTGCAGGCAGAGCGCCACGCTGAGATCTTTAATGCGTTCATCGGCGGTGGTGATGTAGCGGTTAAACGGGATCTGTTCCAGAAAGGCGATATATTCCCGGTAGCCGATTGCCGTGACAATCCACTGCCCATCGATATGCAGGTGGTAATCTGGTTCCAGGAACTCGTTGATCTCCTTCATGGAGCGCTTCAGCGTCGACGTGGTTTTACCAAACCTGGAGGTGACATCCTCGATTAACACCGGGCTGTGTTCCTGAATATATTTCAACAATGACAGGTCAAAACTGTTCACCAAGGCATCTCAACGTCTGGTCTGGAGTCGGATAGTTGAGAGTATAGAAAATGGTGGTTTTTGTCTGTGAGCCAGGTGGGATCGATGAATGGCCTTGGTTATAAAAAGGCAAAGCATGGGCTAATTGAATTAGCCCATGCTGCGTTCTGGCAAATCATTCCGCTGTGAGGGATCACAGCGGTTCAACATGCCCAACCACCCGCGATACCATCGGGAATTGCATTCTCAATTGCCGTTCAATATGGTCCACCGCATCGTGCACCGCAGAAATCGACAAGGCAGGAAGGGCCCGACAGTGAAAGTTTACAATCACGCCCTGCGGTGTTTCTCGCGCCCGGATATCATGGATGTCTTGCACCAATCCGCTGTTTTGCGCCGAAACCGTCAGTGCTTGTTCAATCTTCGCCAGTTCGCCGTGTTCTACATCCTGGCTAGTTAGCCAATCCAGCATCTGGGGCTCCAGGTGGGTTTCGATCTCCGTATTTTCGCCCAACGTCTGGCGTAAAGCCTCCTCGACCTCGCTGGCAATATCATGCGCCTGCTCTACGCTGGCATTGGCCGGAACCAACAGATCCATACCGATCGCCACACGGTCTGCCAATTGTTGTAGTGAAAGACTCTGTACGACTGCCCCATGGTTGGCGGCCAGCATGCGAATACGGGTTGCCAGATCTTCATCACTTCTGGCTTGAGGGATGGCAATCACCCTCACTTCCGAGTTGGCATATTGCTGTTCAAGTTTGGCGGTAACGGTCTGCTTCAACTCCTTGATCCGCTCAAGCGGTAGCGTGCGGCATACCCCAACACTCACCTCGATAAACAGCGTGGCTCCGCCACTGCGCAGGCGAATATTCTCCGTAGACAACACCGCTGGGAAATCGTTGAGCAGGGTAGCGATATCTTCCCGCGTACCAGCCGGTGCAGTATCAATCAGGGAATCAAAGGAGCGTTTCCCTAGTTTCAAGGCGGCAGTCAGGATAAAGCAGGCGACGATCAGTGCTGCCAGCGCATCCGCACGGGCAAAACCAAATAGCACAAAAACCATGCCCAACAGCACCACACCAGAAGACAGCATATCGGAGAAAAAATGCAGAGCATCGGCTTCCAGAGCCGCGCTGTTGGTGGCCTTGGCCACGCGGTTTAAGGCCCGGACACGGAAGAAGTCAACCACAATGGACACCAGCAGTACCGCAATCACTACCGGTGCAGCCACAATCTGGTTTGCCTCACCTATCAGGCTGCGCACGGCTTCAAAGATGATCCAACCCCCGGCCGCCAACAAAAGGAGTACCTCAAACAGTGCAGCCAGATTCTCGACTTTGCCATGACCGAAGTGATGGTCATCATCAGCAGGTTTATCGCTGACTCTCACCGCCCACCAGGTGATGCTGGTGGCAATAAAGTCGGTAAATGAATGGATACCTTCGGATATCAGGCCAATACTGCCGGTAAATATACCTGCGATAAACTTACCTAACGCCAACAATCCACTGATAATCATCGAGTTTCTGGCGACGGCCTGTTTTTTATTTTGCATAGCACAGCTCATAGTTGAATTAAAAAAATCAGCGTTTGGTTTTTACGGAACATTGCCAGACAAAAGCGACGAGCAGTAAGCTTGCGGTAGCTGTCAGCAATAAACAGGAAAGAAATGCAGTTTGACCGGTGGAGTGCAGATAAATCTCATTAATACCTGCCGAGATCATAAAAATAGCGTACAGCAACCCAAGAATAAAAATCATCATCATTATCACGCGCGGTAAATACCGTCAGTTTATTGCGGTTATTCATCCTCCCCGCAATGATTGATGAGGCTACGGGGAGGATGATGCTAGGCGGATCTTTTTCGTTCATTAGTCATCCCATTTGGTGCTCAGATAGGCTGCGATCAGTCCCATTGAGCTGATGAAAAACAAAAACCCCATAAAAAACATCATATTTCCCATAATATTATCCTCGGTTAACTGTAATCGATAACGACCTCTGTGGTTAAAAGTAAGTGTGCAACGTAGTCTCTGGCTTCATTCACCGTCAGGGTATCTGCGGCGGTGAAAAAGTCAGCGTTCAAAGAGTTAGCAATGGCTGGCCCGCCTGTGCTGCTGGCGCGGTAGCGGTCATTGCTGAGGAGTCTGGAAGTCATTGACCCTATTGCTGTTTAAACTTCAACAGTGCATCGCATAGGGGAGTAAACCAAAGAGGGGAGTGCAGAAAGCCTATCTCCGCGTCCAGGTTTTAGCACTATACAACGTATCTGAAAAATTTCAGAAGTTACCTTGGGCTGAACCTTAATCCGATAAAGCCTGTCTTAACCTTGGGCATCTCTCGATGTCGTCAGATCAGTAACCTGTGTTTGTATAGGAGCCTCGCCAAACGAGATACTGCATATAACTACGCGGTGATTATAGGCGTGCAGGGAGCGATAGTGCTCGAAAATCGGCACCTCGTTGAGGTGATATTTAAGAAGTTATATTTAAACGAACGAATTATCTTAATGAACGTTAATTTTGCAGTGATATAAACACTAAGGCGGGGATATTCATTTGCCTAAATCAGCATTTATAAGCTGAATAAAAGCAAAAACCGACCTTTTACAGTCGGTTTTACAGTTAGGAATGCACCATTACCGCATAGTCACGAACTCTTCCGCGGCGGTTGGGTGGATCGCCACGGTGTTGTCGAAGTCTTTCTTGGTCGCGCCCATTTTGATTGCCACGGCAAAGCCCTGCAGGATTTCATCCATACCAAAGCCAATCCCGTGCAGGCCAACGATCTTCTCTTCTTCACCCACGCATACCAGCTTCATGCGGCACGGCTGGCGATGCTGAGTCACGGCGCTGTACATGGCGGTGAAGGAGGATTTATAAACCTTCACCTTATCCTCGCCAAACTGCTCTTTCGCCTGCGGTTCGGTCAGGCCAATGGTGCCAATTGGCGGGTGGCTGAACACCACGGTGGCGATGTTGCTATAGTCCAGATGTTCGTCCGGCTTGTTGTTGAACAGGCGCTCGGACAGGCGGCGGCCAGCGGCAACGGCAACCGGGGTCAGCTCAACCGCACCGGTGTTGTCACCTACTGCGTAGATGCCTTTCACGTTGGTGTTCTGGAATTTGTCGACCTCGATGTAACCTTTGGCATTGGTTTTCACGCCGGTGACCGCCAGGTTCAGATTGTCGGTCGCTGGTTCGCGGCCGATGGCCCAGACCAGGCTGTCCACGGTGAACTCTTTGCCGTTTTCCAACGCCAGCGTCAGGCTGCCGTCGGCGTTTTTAACGATGGATTTTGGAATGGATTCGGTGTGCAGGGTTGGCCCTTCGGTGTTCATCACCTCAACCAGGGTTTCTACAATCATCGGATCGAAGGTACGCAGCGGGGCGTGTTTACGCACGAACAGATGCGTTTCCGCTCCCAGCGCGTTCATCACACCGGCAATTTCTACCGCGATGTAGCCAGCACCCACCACTGCCACGCGTTTTGGCATGGCATCCAGCTCAAAGAAGCCGTCGGAGTCGATGCCGTATTCGGCACCAGGGATCGACGGATGGCTCGGGCGGCCACCGGTAGCGATCAGAATATGGTCTGCGGTGATTTTCTCGCCGTTGACTTCTACGGTATGCGCGTCAATAAAACGGGCAAAACCTTTGATCACGTCGACCTTGTTTTTGCCCAGCACGTTGTCGTAGGAAGTATGAATACGATCGATGTAGGCAGTACGATTGGCGATCAGGCGTTTCCAGTCAAAGGCGTTGACGGTGGTATCGAAGCCGTAATCCGGGCCGTATTGGTGGATGGCCTCGGCGATTTGCGCCGCATGCCACATGACTTTTTTCGGGACACAACCCACGTTAACGCAGGTGCCGCCAAGTTCTTTGGCTTCAATCAGTGCGCATTTCTGGCCATACATGGCTGCCCGGTTGATCGATGCGATACCGCCGCTACCGCCGCCAATTGCTAGATAATCGTAATGTTTCGTCATCTGGGTTTTCCATGAGTTGTGTGATTCGAGAAGGGTAAGAGTTTAACGCCTGACTGGGGGTTGTCGCAAAGATTGCGTCGATGGCTGTAATAGGCAGAGGCTTGATCCTCTGCCCGGTTGATTTTACACGATAACCAGTTCGGGTTTTGCCCGATCGAGCGCTTGGCGATCGGCACTGCTGATGCCGGTATCGGTAATGATCATGTCAATCTGGCTCATCGACAGCACCAGGTTGAACCCCCTGCGGCCGAACTTGGTGGAATCGACCACCGCGACCACGCGCTTGGCTGCCTGAGCCATTACGCCGCTGATCGAGTAGCCTTCATTAAAGGTGGTGATGCCGTTGGTGGCGTCCAATCCGTCGGCCCCGACGAACATCACGTCACCGGCAATGCCCTGTAGGGAGAGCTCCGCGATGGAGCCGTGCATGGAGCGCGTTTTGTGGCGCAGCGTGCCGCCACACAGCACCAGCGTGATGTCTTTATTGTCGGAAAGCGCAAAGGCGGCGGGCAGGTTATTGGTGATCACCGTGATATTGCCCATCTTCACCAGCTCTTCGGCGATTAGCATGGTGGTGCTGCCGCTGTCGAGGATCACCGTATCGCCGGGATTGACCATGGCTGCTGCCTTTAAAGCAATGCGCTTTTTCGGGTCTTTAGCCAGCTGGTAGCGTTCCTCCAGGATGACCTCACCGGTGGTTTTCGGCACCTCGGCCTCCTGCTCCAACTGGCTGCCCGGCCTGGCTGCACCGCCGTGGAAGCGGATCAGCAGGCCTTTTTCTTCCAGCAGGCGCAGGTCAGCGCGGATGGTAACCTCAGAAATTCCGAAGGAATTCGAAAGATCGCTAACCAAGATGCTGCCGTTCTGCTGAACCAGGTCGACAATTTTATTTCGTCTTTCAAAAGAGTTCATCATCCTGACCTATCGAAATGTTTTGCTTTTATTTTATGCGAAAGGGATATGAAAGGGGAGCATAAAGATCAAGGAGATGGGATTTGAGGCAAAATAATGGCTGCACCCGTGCAGCCATTGGCTAAATATCACCCTTCGCCAAGCTTGAGCATGATTTTCCCCTGCATCGGCTTACCGGCCAGGGCTGCAACGCTGGCGGCGTATTGCTGCGGGCGATCGATGCTGGCAATCAACGGCTCCAGAGCCAGATCCGCCGATTGGAACAGCTTCATGGCCTGTTGCCATTCTTCCCCTGGCCACGGGGCCGAATAGTTCATCCAACTGCCCAGCAGCGTCAGTTCCTTGCGCAGGATCTGGCTGAAGGTGCTGTAAGACAGATGCAGGTCCTTATGGAGCGTCCCCACCAGCGCGATTTGTGCCCGTGGCCCGGCGATATCCAGCGCCAGTCCGACCGTTTGTGGCGTGCCAGCGGTTTCCAGAATCAACTGATCAAAGCGCCTTTCCTGTAAGCGTTCGGCTATCTCGGAGGGGCTAAGCTCCGCGCTGTTAAACGCGTTTTCTGCACCGATCTGCCGTGCCAGCTTGAGCCGGTCGTCATTGATATCGATCGCCGTGACGCTGCGTGCGTCCATCGCGCGGGCACATTGGATCGCCAGTTGGCCGATGGTGCCGGCACCAATGATGATCACCTCTTTGCCTTGGCAGCCCCCAGCCAACTGAATGGCATGCAGGCCGACGGTGATGGGCTCAATAAATGCCCCCTGCAATAAACTGACGTTGGCAGGCAATTTCACCAGATTGGCGCGTTTGACTACGATAAACTCGGCGTTGCCACCGTGGCTGCGTGAACCGACGAACTGGTAATGCTTGCACAGCGAATAGTAATGGCGCTGGCATTCCGGGCAGTTAAAGCACGGTAACAAAGGGACGCAGGCCACGGCATCATGCTGTTGCAGATCGGTAACCCGCTCGCCACAGGCCACGACCCGGCCACTGAACTCATGCCCCAGGGTAATCGGGTAGAAATGCGCGCCTTTGGCGAAGATGCGGGGGATATCCGAACCGCATAGCCCGGAATACGCCACCCGAACCAACACCTCATCGGCGGCCTCAATAGCAGGAGCGGGGCGTTCTTCAACGCGCACTTCTCCCTCCGTGTGGATCACGACTGATTGCATAGCTTGAACTCCGTAGAGAATAGATTGGGGGAGGCGGGCTCCCCCGAAGGATTAGGACATGGCGTTGAGGCTTTGGCTGGCCTGTTGCTTGGCGGTGGCTTCAGCCTGGGCAAATTGACGGGCACGGCGCCAGGTGAGGAACACCCCAATGGCGTAAATGACGCCGATAACGACCAGACCCACCACGTTTTGCCAGGTGAGCAGTTGGATCAGCAGGTAGGTGATCGGTGAGCCGCCTTGGTCCATCGAGGCCACCACGCCGCCCGCTTTCAGCGCACCAGCATTGGCAGCCAATTGGGTATGCAGCCCGATGGTTTGGGTGGCGATCCACAGCGTGATGCTCATGATGATAAAACCCGAGATCAGCGTGCGGAACAGGTTGCCCTGATGCACTGCCACGGCGAGGGCCACAAAGAAGCCGATGGTTGCCAGATCGCCAAACGGCAGCACCTGGTTACCTGGGACGATCACGGCGATCAGAATGGTCAGCGGGATAAAGATCAGGCTGGCGGAGACCACGGCGGTATGGCCCAGCAGCAGCGCCGGGTCGAGGCCGATAAGGAACTCCTGGCCGCCAAAGCGTGCTTGCAGGCGTTTACGGGCATGCTTGGCGATGGGCGTCAGGCCATCCATGATCGGTTTGATCACCCGTGGCATCAGCAGCATCACGGCAGCGGTTTTCACCGCCAGTTGCAGAATGCCCTTCAGGTCGTAACCGGCCAGCGCACCGATAATCAGCCCCATCACAAAGCCGACGGTCACCGGCTCGCCGAACGGGCCAAAGCGTTTCTGTACGTCGTCTGCGCTGAAGTGAATACGGTTCAGGCCGGGGATCTTCTCGATAATGGTGTCTACCAGCACGGCAATCGGCCCCATATAGGCGGAGGTGCCGTGCGGAATGGCAATCCCTTCCAGCCCGAAGAAGTCGCGGGTGTCTTTGGCGAACCAGTCCCCCAGCTTGTAAACGAAGGCGGCATGCACCACCACGCCCAGCATACCCAGCCAGTATGAACCGGTGGCCAGATGCACCATGGCACCGGTAAAGGTCATGTGCCAGATGTTCCAGATATCCACATTAACCACTCGGGTCATACGCGTCAGCAACATCACGATGTTGACCGCAATCGCTACCGGGATGGCGATCAGGGCAATCTGCGAGGCCCAGGTCATCGGTGATGAGCCTGGCCAACCGATATCCACCACGTGCAGGTTGATCTGGAACTGCTCGGCCATCGATTTTGCCGCTGGGCCGATCGAGTCCAGCATCAGGCCGATAACCAGCCCGATACCGACAAAGCCGATGCCGATATGAATGCCGGATTTAAATGAATCCCCTAATTTCATCCCTAAAATCAGCGAGAAGATGATGATCACGATAGGCAGCATCACCGTAGGGCCGAGATCGAGGATATAACGCATGATGTCGGTAAACATGGGCTACTCCGTCAGAATGGTCAGTATTTTTTGTTTCAGCGCATCGATGCCGACACCGGAAATAAACGGCATGCCGTGCACCAACGGTATATCGCCAAACTGCCGGTCGACGCGGGCGGTGGTGCAGATCAGGTCGGCATCGTCCATATAGGTTTCAATCTCGGTCACGCGGCACTGCACCAAGTCCAGCTCGATGTTGTGCTCCGCGCACAGCTCTTTGATCTCTTCTGCGGCCATGGTCGAGGTGGCAACGGCACCGCCGCAGGCAACAATAATTTTACGTTTCACAGTGTGGCTCCTTCATATTCTGTTTTTTGTTGTGGTCGGGAGGGCGAAGTGAAAACCCGCTGGGCAAAAATTTCGCCCAATTGGTCCTCGGGGGCGGTCAGAAGTGCAGCGATAAACTCGGGGTGCTGCAACTGGCCAAACAGCGTGCGCAGTAAAACCAACTGCGCCGCCGGGTCGGTGACGATCAGCGCGATAATCAGGGCAACGTCGATCGTGCCGTCATCATCCGCCTGAGCGAAGGGTACGGCCTGGTCAGGGCGGATCAGATAAATAGCCGGGGCACGTGCATGCTCCGCTTCACAATGGGGGATGGCGACCGCGTGCTGCTCAAGGGCGATGCCAGTGGGATAAGCGCTCTCACGTACCAGCAATGCCTGCGGGTAGCTGTTGTGAACGACCCCGGCGTTGAGCATGGTGACGCCAATGTGCTCCAGCGCCTGCTGTGCGTCGGCAAAGCTGATGCCAGTGCGAACGAACAGTTGGCTGTTATGCATGGGCTATCTCCTCGGCATTTTTGGCTTGCTCTGCGGGGGCACAGCCGAAGCGATAAGCGCGCAGCACATCCTGAATTTTGTCGATCATCAGTGCGTGGGGCTGTTTCGCCAGCTTGCGTTCCATCACGCGCTGATACTGCAGCGGGAAGTATTGGCTCAGCAGGCCAGCGGGGATCTCTTGCTGATCGAGGTTATTGAGCAGCGTCGTCATACTTTGGGCGATACGCGGGTGGGGCCAGTAGTAGCGGATACGGTCCGACAGGCTGAAATGCAGGTCGATCAGCGAGCGGCTGAACGTCGGGTGATAATACTTTTTCCAGTAATCCGGTTCGTCGAGCATGACGGCGTCAATCACCGCCAGGATCTGGCTACGTTTTTCCGGGGCAATCAGGGCTTGTTCGATATTGGCCAGAGCAAACACCGCTTCGCGCAGGGCGAACGTCAGGGCCGGGCCAACTTTGAGAATGGCGAAGTGATCGCGCACCAGCTGCTGATAGGCTTCACGCGTTTGGTAATCGGTAGAGTGCGCTTCATAGACCAGCGGCGTGGTGGTAATAAACTGGGAGAGCTCGCGGGCTAGCTGTGGTTGGTAAGCGATCACCTGTGAATGGTCGAACTCCACCCCTGGCTGCACTACCACGGCGATGATCCTCGGGATCGCCACTGCCAACCCGGCCTGGCGGAACGCCTGATAGTGAGTTTCCAGCGTGGCGGCGGCATCCGTCGCGTGAGTGATATGTACGTTGCCAATGGCGGAAGATTCTCCTCCAGGAACTGGCACTTCGGTCCCAATCACATAGGTCAGCTGCTGTTTTTGCTCTGGGGTAGCGACCCGTTCGGCGACCTGACACAGGCGGGCGGCGCGTTCTGCCACCACGTGGGGATCTAACGGGATCGGATCGTCGGCGCAGGACATGGACGCATCCAGATGGATCTTGCTGAATCCGGCGGTGACGTAGTCGGCGATCAACACTTCCGCTTTCGCCATTGCGCTGGCGGCGGGTTCATTTTGCCAACAGTTCGGGCCTAGATGGTCGCCCCCTAACAGCAGCCGGGAGAGCGGAAAGCCGACGGTTGCCGCAATATCGCAGACAAACTGCCGGAAATCCGCCGGTTTCATGCCGGTGTAACCGCCAAACTGATTAACCTGGTTGGATGTGGCCTCGATCAGCACCTGGCGATCGCTGTGCAGATCCAGGCGTAATGCGGCTTCAATGACTAATGGGTGTGCCGAACAGACAGAGCAGATCCCGATCGGCTCCCCTGCTTTATGTCGTGCGATTATATTTTTCATTCTACCCTCCGTTTTCTTACGAATATAATCGTAATGTTTCGAAAGGTTAGCAATGCACTTTTCTATTATTCGTGATCAAGATCGAAAACTTTACCGCTATTTTTCCGTGCTGGTGCTTTCAGTGTGAGGGAGTAAGTTAACGGATAGGGTGGATTTAGTTATTTAAAATCAGTTAATTATAAATATCTGGTAAGGAAAGGGATCGGCATACGCAATAAAGTGAAAGCGGTTATTGTGACGAGAGGATGCCCCTCACCCCAACCCTCTCCTTTAGTGAGAGGGGGCTGTTAGCACCTGCTCTTTTGGAAGTAAAGAGGTCATCTCATTAAACTCGATCGGTCCCCTCTCCCTGCGGGAGAGGGCAATCACTGTATTGGCGCAGGTCACAGCCTGCCTTCACAGCCACAAACCTGAATCACCTTTTGCACCACCTGCTGCATGGCCAGCTTGGCGGGCTGCATATAGTGGCGCGGGTCGTTGGCCTGCGGATGCTCCGCCAGATGCTGTTTCAGCGCATCGGAAAAGGCGATCTTAAGCTCCGTCGCCACGTTCACCTTGCAGACCCCCAGCCGAATCGCCTGCTGAATATCAGCGTCTGGCAAACCCGACGCACCATGCAGCACCAATGGCACGCTGACCCTGTCGCGGATCTGCCCAAGGCGGATGAAATCCAGCTCTGGCTTGCCCTGGTAAAGTCCATGCGCCGTACCAATCGCCACCGCCAGTGAATCGATGCCGGTGGAACGCACAAACTCCTCGGCCTGCTGCGGCGAGGTATAGCGGGCATCCTTGGCATCGACGCTGATGCCCTCCTCAACGCCCCCAAGCCGCCCCAGCTCTGCCTCAACGCTGACATCATAACGATGGCAAAACTCGGTCACCTGCCGCACCAGCGCGATATTTTCCGCAAAGGGCAGGTGCGAGCCATCAATCATGGCCGAGCGGATCCCTGCATGTACTTTGGTTTGAATATCTTGCAGGGCCTCATGGTGATCCAGATGCACCGCCAGCGGGATGCGGTATTCGGTGGCCAACTGTTTGACAATGGCGACCACGTTAGCCGTTCCCGCATAGAGATAGGTGCCGGGCGTACCGGCCAGGATCACCGGTGAGCGCATGTGTGCGGCGGTTTCAGCCACCATCTGCATGGTTTCCAGGTTATGAATGTTGAAGGCTGGTACGGCATAGCCCTGTTGTTGTGCCTTCTGCAGCATATTGTTGGTCGAAATGATGTACACCGCCTGCCTCCTGTTTTCTTTGGTTACGTTATCTTTCGATGATTATCATCTAATCGAAAGTTAAAATAAGCAAACAGTTATTTTGCGGTTGTGATGAGGATCGGCAAAAGATCGAGGCAAAATAAGGAGCAAGCAGGGTGGGATAGCGAAGGGAAAAGCGGATGGCCGCCCAGGCAGGCGACCATCATCGATCTTATTCTGGTACGACCCAGTTCACCAGGTGGTGACCGATACCGGACGGCACCAGTACCTTGTGTAGCCACGGCAGCACGTTGTTCATCTGCTGTTCCAGCTTCCAAGGTGGGTTAATCACGATCATGCCTGAAGCCGTCATCCCGCGTTGATCGCTGTCGGGCTTCACCGCCAGCTCGATTTGCAGGATACGGCGGATGCCGGTCGCTTCCAGCTCTTTGAGCATGCGTTTGATCTGCTGGCGCATCACTACGGGATACCACAGGGCATAGGTGCCGGTGGCAAAACGCTTGTAGCCTTCCTGAATGCCTTTCACCACGTCTTGATAATCGGTTTTCATCTCATACGGCGGGTCCATCAGGATCAGGCCACGGCGTGACGGAGGCGGTAACTGGGATTTTAACTGCTGGTAACCATCGGCACGTTGCACTTTGGCGCGCTCGTCTTTCTGGAATTCGTTACGCAGCAGCGGGAAATCGCTTGGGTGCAGCTCTGTCAGATGGATTTTATCCTGCGGGCGCAGTAACTGACGGGCGATCAACGGAGAGCCAGGGTAGTAACGGAGGGTGCCAGAACGGTTGAAGTTGTGCACCACGCTCATGTAAGCCGCCAGCTCTTCTGGCAGATCGTCACGTTGCCACAGTAGGCCGATGCCTTCCAGGTATTCCCCGGTACGCTCGGCATGCTCACCGCTCAGCTGATAGCGCCCGGCACCGGAGTGGGTATCCAGGTACAGCAGCGGCTTATCTTTTTCTTTCAGCGCCTCAATGATCAGGCTCTGAATGGTGTGCTTGAGCACGTCGGCGTGGTTGCCGGCGTGAAAACTGTGGCGGTAACTTAACATGGCGTTTTGTGTTTCCTGATTTTCGAGTTATTTTCAATAAAATCAACTCATTAAATGCAAAAGAGTTCTGCGTGTTTACTGCAAACTCGTAGATCAACGAATTTAAGCTACCAAGTATAAACCGCCTTGCTGGTAAAAAGCGAAAAGCGTTGCAGCCTGGGGGGAGCTACGCTGGTATAGGCAAGAATGGGTGATAGCTATAAGGGAATTATTTTGATTGTTCTTTATACAATGCTGAATTTCAATTATATTAGTGGATGAGTAAATGGAGATACTTTTTTATAAGGCAACCGGAGGCCGCCATGAAAGATAGAATATACCCCAACTATCTCACGGGAAATAATTCCACTCTTTTCCCCACACCACCCGATCATGGTGCCTATGCCCGACGAATTGCGGAAGAAAAATTCCAAGCTTGCATGAAAGCCGAACAGCGTCACATCATGCTGCTTACCAAAGAAGAAGCCTATGATGTTCTGGAGTGCTTTGGAGAGTTTGGCCGAGGCGATCGGCAGCTTGATGAGGGCTTTCTCAATATCAACCGTGATGAAGGCCTGGACTATCTGGGATATGCTGCCACCTATAGCGGTAACGCGAAGGATTTTTATTCTGCGGCGGATCTGGTCAGGAAGTTGGGGGGCTTTGGGATAGCCGCTATCATTTATGTCGGAAGAAACGGTGAGAAGCTAATCAAGATCACCGGCTACCCAGGTATTAGACGGATCTTAAATGGAACGCGTTATTCGTTAAATAATATGCAAATTGTGCAGATTGGGGTCGGGGTAAAAGCTGTCTCTTATACACATCT